>CAMOEE010000055.1 GCA_946611835.1 uncultured Treponema sp.
ATTACCCGCTTTTGTGATGGGCATTGTAAACGCTACCCCGGACTCTTTTTTTGACAAAAGCCGTGGCGGACTGGATGAGGCCCTTCGACTGATTGACGAGGGTGCGGACATCCTTGACATAGGGGGCGAGTCTACCCGGCCTGGAAGCAAGTATGTTGAAGCCGAAGAAGAAATCCGCCGTGTGATTGGCGTTATTGAGGGAGTCCGCAAGGTCTCTGACATTCCGATTTCTGTTGATACCCGTAAGTTTGAGGTGATGAAGGCTGCTTTTGATGCCGGGGCTGACATCCTGAATGATATTTCTGCCCTTGAGGATGATGTCCGCCTTGCTCCTTTTTGTGCCGAGACTGAGATTCCTGTGATTCTCATGCACAAGAGGGGAAATCCTTCGACCATGCAGAAAAATACAGTCTATGATAATGTCTTTGACGAGGTGAACGAGTATCTTAAATCCCGCGTGGATTTTGCCCTGAAAGAGGGAATTGCTCCCGAAAAAATCTGGCTTGATCCAGGAATCGGCTTCGGAAAGAATGTGCCTGGAAATTTTGAGCTTATGAGGAGATGCGGTGAGCTTTTGGGCGGAAAATATCCTGTCCTTATGGCCCTTTCCCGAAAAAGCTGCATAGGGGAAGTGACGGGCCGGCCTGTTGAGGAGCGTCTTTCGGGGACTCTTACAGCCGATCTTCTTTCTGTTTTGGTGGGGGCATCGATGATTCGTGTGCATGATGTGTCTGCGGCTGTAGATTCGCTGAAAATTCTCTCTGCTTTTTGTGGTTAAAATCTGGAAAATCCTTTATAATGTTTTCTCGGAGTTTTAATTGAACGCTTTTGACGGATTACTGACGATTTGGAATATCATCAGGCCGATTGTTGATGTGGGAATTATGACCTTCCTGCTCTACAAGGCCTATCAGATTATCGTAAAGACCAATGCCATGCAGATTATCAAGGCCGGCATTATGGTTGGTCTTTTTTATGCCTTCGCATTTCTTTTCAAGCTCTCAACCCTGCTCTGGATTATGAACAAACTGGCTCCGGGCTTTGCCATCGCCTTCGCCATCGTATTCCAGCCGGAGCTTCGCAAGGTCTTCCTTAAAATCGGCCAGAACGAGCTTTTTACCTTCGGAAACAGAAGCCGCCATACCTATGTTGATACTGCCGTAGTCGCCGCCGAGACCCTCTCCAAGCTCAAGAAGGGTATGCTGGTGGTTTTCACCCGCCACACCCGCCTCGACGACATAATCGAGACAGGAACAAAACTCAACGCTGACATCTCTTCGGCTCTTCTGGTAACGATTTTCGGCCATGAGACCCCGCTCCATGACGCAGCCTGTATTGTCCAGAACGGAAAGATACTGGCCGCCGGCTGCTTCCTTCCTTTGAGCGAGCAGTATGACATAAAAAAGACTTTCGGAACCCGGCACAGGGCAGCTTTGGGCCTTTGCGAGACTACGGATGCCGTTGTTCTTGTCGTTTCCGAGGAGACGGGAGCCATAAGTCTTGCCTACGACTCAAAGCTCCATTATGACCTTAGGCCTAATCAGGTGACAAAGATTCTTGAGAACCTGCTTGAAGTTTCCGCCGCCCAGAGAACAATTGAGGATACAATCGATGAAAGCAAAGCAAGTATTTGATAAGTTAATTGAAAACTGGCAGGTAAAGGCAATCTGCTTCGTCATCTCCCTCTTCCTCTATGTGATTTATCAGAATCAGAGCGTGGATAAAAAGGTATTTTCTGTTCCTCTTTCAGTTGAGTCGAAAAACGGCTTTGTCTCTATTCAGCCCCATCCCCGCACGGTGGCCGTTTCTGCCCGGGGTAAGGCCGAGGAACTGGCCCAGGTCCGTGAGAGCGACCTAAAGGCCTACATTGATTTGACTTATGTCTCAAAGGACGGAAGCTATGATTTTCCTGTTCTCATCACCTTGTCCGATTCTGCCAGCGTCTTAAATCCCCTTGAGCTTAAGGTTACGCCTGAGAGCGTTCGCCTTCGTGTTGAGGAAGAAATTACATCCTATGTTGATATCGAGCCTCTTGTCAGCGGAAAGCCTGCCTATGGTTATTCCGTAAAATCCGTGTCAGTTTCTCCTGACCAGATTGCGATAAACGGTCCCAAGACCATGATTGAGAACCTTAAGGCACTCAGGACCCTGAATGTCACTACATCCAACGCCAAGCGGAGCTTCACGGCCAAGACAAAGGTTGAGCAGAAGGGGCTTTTTATAAAGCATGATGATATCGATGTCTCTGTCACCGTGGAGATTGAGGAGCTTGAGGGAAGCAAGAAATTCACGAAGATTCCCGTCAAAATCATCAATTTGTCTCCTGAGCTCGAGGTGAGCGCAAAGACCAATGATGTAACCGTCACCCTTAACGGTTCCCTTGTTTCCCTTGATTCCTTCAAGCCGGACGAGAAATTCGTTACGGCCGATGTCTCTCATATCACTTCTCCCGGAACTTTCTATGTGAATCTTTCTTATACCGTGCCTAAGCGCTTCACCATGTCAGACGGCTACACTAAGTCAATTCCAGTAACTTTCTCGGTCAGACAGGTCGCCCCGGCTCAGAGTGAGCCTGACGAGGAAAAAATCACGGTCGTTGAGGACGATACGGGAAAGCTTGACGAAAAAGTCGAAAAGGATAAAAAACGATGATTTTCGGAGTCGGAACGGACATTGCCAAAGTCTCTCGTTTTGAGAAATGGGTCAGAAGACCTGAGATGATAAGCCGTTTCTTTAATGCCTGTGAGATTCCCGGCGAGGGAAGAAAAGCTGTAAGTGAAAGGCAGATTCATTTTTTGTGCGAGCATTACGCTGCCAGGTTTGCCGCCAAGGAAGCCTTCGCAAAGGCCCTGGGAACAGGATTTGTGGGGCTGGAGCTTTCTGATTTCGGGATAACAAAAGATGATAATGGAAAGCCCTCCTTCTTCTTCGGTGAGAAAACGCTTTCCCAAATCGAAAAAAAATGCGGAAAGGGCTGGAAAGTTTCAGTTTCCATTTCACATGAAAAAGAATATGCTGTATCATTTGTAGTGATAGAACTTGCCTGATTCATGCGCAAATAAAGAGAGGTCTGTAAGATGTACAAAAAATCTTCTGGTTTTGATTCTGAAAGCGACAAAAAGCCTAAAATCTCATATTGGTCAAAGACAAAGTGCCGGTGTCCTGTATGCCAGAGAGATTTCGAAAAAGAGGAGATGCTCACGGGCGGCGGCCGAATGAATGCCGGCGACCTGACTGACGAGCTTCACAGAAATTATATTCCTTCCGAAAAATACGGTGCCGTTTATCCTCTCCTCTATGCGGTAGGCGCATGTCCCCGATGTCATATCGCTTTCCTGTGGAAGGACTTTGAGGATATCACCGACAAAAATTCGATTGATGCCCTCCGTGAGGACGACGAAAAGCGAAAGCAGATGGTCTCTACGATTTTCCCCCATTACGAGCTTACCCGGGAGCGAAATCTTCTGGACGGAGCTGCCATGTACTATCTCGCTCTCCTTTCCTATGAAAAGGTTGACCTTGCCTATGCCCCCACCTTCAAGCGTGCCTTGATGTCGCTTCGCCTCGCATGGATTTGCAAGCACCTGGACGAGACGATTCCGGGTTATAATTATGACTACATCTCCAGAGTCTTCTACCAGAAAGCGAATTTCTTTTATGAGCAGGCCGTCCTCAACGAGACCAGCCGTGTCGAGACAATCGCCGGGGTGAACAATTTCGGCCCTGACATCGACAAGAACTATGGTTATGACGGTATGGTCTATCTCTGCGGCCTTCTTGAGTACAAGTACGGTCAGTCTGCTGATTTACCTCTCCGCTACAAAAAACTTGACGAGAACAAAAGGGCAATAGCACGAATCTTCGGTCTCGGAAAGTCCTCAAAGGCAAAACCTGGCCCCCTTCTGGAGAATGCCAGAAATCTCTACGACAAAATCACTGACGCATTAAAAGAAGCCAACACAATCGATTTCGGTGATGACGAAGAGGAATAATGCGTAACATCCTTCTTACTGTTTCTTACGACGGAACTGATTTCTGCGGCTGGCAGAGGCAGGATAAAAGCGACAGGGGAAAGCCTGTCCGAACCGTTCAGGGTGAAATCGAAAAGGCCCTCGAAAAGATACACAAGACTCACATAAACCTCACCGGGAGCGGGCGGACAGATTCCGGCGTTCATGCTTTCGCCCAGGCAGCAAATTTTTACTCAACGATAGATACGATTCCTGTCGAAAAGTATGTGCCTGCAATCAATGCTTTCCTGCCCAATGACATCCGCATAATTGCCTCAAAGGAAGTGAGCGGGGACTTTTCATCAAGATTTTCTGCCACCAGCAGGACTTACCGCTACTTTATACATACCTCGAATCCTTTTGCCAGTGAAATGCGTTATGTCTGGGCCATTCACCACAAGCCGGATTTGGAAAAGCTTAACAGGATGGCCGCCTGCCTGCGGGGTGAGATTGACTGCGCCACATTTGCGGCGGCCGGGGATGCCAGCCTTTCGACCTTCCGCTACATCGAAAACGCTCATTTTTATGCTGACGAAAAGAATCCCGAGATTATCGTCTTCGAGATTTGTGCCAACGCCTTTTTGTGGAAGATGGTCAGAAGCCTTGTGGGAAGCCTTATTTCCTTCGAGAAAAGCGGGAAGGAGCCTGAATATTTCAGGCAAGTGCTTGAGTCCCACGACCGGAAGAAGGCCGGCCCTACAGCCCCTCCGACAGGCTTGTTTTTGTACAGCGTGAGCTTTGAGGGCGAGAGACGGCATGTTTGATAATTAGGAATTAGGAATTAGGAATTAGGAATTCGGAATTAGGAATTCGGAATTAGGAATTCGGAATGCGGAATTGTCAATTTGCAATTACTTGGAGAAATTATGACGAAAGACGATAAACTTAAGATATACAAGCTTCTCAAAACTGCTTCGGACAATCTTCTCGGCTATTCTTCGCCAGATTTTGCCGGGGAAACGCCTTCTTTTGAGGACGATATTCTAGTGAGCGGTGAGCAAGTAGCAGGGAGCAGTGAGCAGTTAGCCCTTAGCGGCGGGCAGTCAGTAACTGGGGGCGGGGGGCTTTCTTCGGAGTCTACTCTTTCCCACATCAATAAGAAAATCGCTGAGTGCAAAAGGTGCGGCCTTTGCTCCAGCCGGCGAACTGTCGTTCCGGGGATGGGAGTCGAGAATCCTTTTGTGCTTGTGATCGGCGAGGGGCCTGGCGAGGAAGAGGACAAGCAGGGCCTGCCTTTCGTGGGGCCGGCCGGCCAGCTTCTTGACAAAATGCTAGGCGCAATCGGTCTTTCAAGGCAAAAAAACTGCTACATAGCCAATATCGTAAAGTGCCGCCCGCCCATGAACAGGAATCCTCTTCCCGAAGAAGCCGACGCCTGCAGGCCCTTCCTTGACGCTCAGATTGCCGCCCTGAAACCAAAGGCGATTCTCTGTGCCGGAAGCGTTGCCGTAAAAAATCTTTTTCACTCTAATGACGGAGTCCTGAAAGTCCACGGGCAGCTTCTTGACTTCAAGAAAATCCCGGTCGTCACCACATGGCACCCGAGCGCCCTTCTTCGTTCCCCTGAGAACAAGCGGGCGGCCTGGGAAGATTTAAAGGCCTTCCGTTCTGTACTTCTGAACATTGACCCAGATTATGAGAAATAGAAAGCACAGATTACGAGAAATAAAATTCCTCACAGAGGACACAGAGTTCACGGAGTTTTTATTTTTGCGATATTTCTTGCATAAAAAACTCTCTGTGCTCTCCAAAGCTCTGTGAGTGGAAAAATATGTCAAAGCGTTTCCTCCAAATCGTATTGAATATTCCTCTCAACCAGTCCTTCACTTACCTCGACTGCGACAATCCCGAAAATAAGTCCAGGGTGGGGTTCCGTGCGGACCTCAAATTCGGGAACAGGCGCATGACGGGCTTTATAGTCTCTGAGAGTGATGTTCTGCCTCCTGAATGTCCTGTCGAAGAAAGCAAAATCCGACCAATTCTGCGACTGCTTGACGAGGAGCCACTTTTTGACTCTGAGATTCTAGAGCTTGCCAGGTGGATTTCTCATTATTATCTGTGCTCTGTGGGCGAGGCAATAAGCGCTATGCTTCCTGGCGGAAAAAGGGAGAGCGATGCGGGTGGTTTTTCCTTCCTGGAGGAGACCCCGGACACTAAGGCCAGGACCTTGAGCCAGGAGCAGGCAAAAGCAGTCAATGAGATTTTAGGAATCAGAAATGATAAGTTAGCAGTTAGCAGTGAGCAGTTATCATTGGAGGGGGAAAGCCTTCCCCCTGGGCTTCAAGCTTCGCTTTCACCCACCCCCCCTTCGCCTAGGGGCTCTGCCCCTAAAACCCCGAACCTTCACTATCTTTACGGTGCCACAGGAACCGGTAAAACCGAAGTCTTCATGCAGGTCTGTGAGAGACTGCTTTCTCAAAATAAGGGCGTGATTTACCTTGTGCCCGAAATCGGTCTCACGCCCCAGGTTACACAGGCCGTAGTCTCCCGCTTTGGAAATACTGCCGCTGTCCTTCACTCAGGCCTTACGCCCAGCCAGAAACTGACCGAGTGGCGGCGCATCCTGAATCGACAGGCCCGCATCGTAATCGGAGCCAGGAGTGCTGTTTTTGCCCCAGTTCCTGATTTGGGTATGATAATAATCGACGAGGAGCATGACGGCTCCTATAAATCCGGGAATACACCCCGCTATCATGCCCGGCAGGTGGCCATGTACCGCTGCTCAAAAAAGAAAATACCTCTCCTGATGGGAAGCGCCACGCCGAGCGTTGAGGCCTGGAACATGATGAAAACCGGCGGCATCCAAAGGCATACTCTCACCCGTCGTCTTGCCGGAGGAGCCATGCCGGAGATAAAATGCGTGAACCTTACGGCCCTTTCAATTGACGGCGCTATTTCCCCTGTCTTACAGAAAGAAATGGAAGCGACCCTGGCCGAAAATCGTCAGACAATCCTTTTCCTGAACCGCCGCGGCTTCACCCATTTCTTCCGCTGCAACTCATGCGGATTTGAACTTAAATGCAAAAACTGCTCTGTTTCCCTCACTTTTCATAAAGCTGAAAAGCGCCTCCGCTGCCACTATTGCGGATATTCGGTCTCACCGCCCCAAAGCTGCCCCGAGTGCGGCTCCCTTGATGTGGGCTACTCAGGTTTCGGAACGGAATTCATCGAGAACGAGGTAAGGGGAAAATTCCCCAATGCAAGAATAGTCCGGGTCGATACTGATTCTGTCAGCCACAAAGGCGAGCTTAACGAGAAAATTGAGGCTTTCAAAAAAGGCCAGTACGACATCATGCTGGGAACCCAGATGGTTGCAAAAGGACTTAATTTCCCCAATCTCAAGCTTGTGGGCGTTGTCCTTGCCGACACAGGGCTTCATATGCCGGATTTCAGGGCCGCAGAGCGTACTTTTTCCCTGATAACGCAGGTTGCGGGCAGGGCGGGCCGCTTTTTCCCCGACGGAAAAGTCCTCGTTCAGACCTATTGCCCGGACTCAGAACCTATAGCCTACGCCGTGGCCGGAAAAACCGAAGAATTCTACGAGAGCGAGATTCAGACCAGGCAGATGCTAAGCTTTCCTCCCTTCGCCCGGCTCTTACGGATGGTTTTCCGTGCTCCTTCCGAGGCACAGGCTGCTTCTGGTGCCAGGGGGGCGGCAGAAATCCTTCATCAGATTCTGGGGGGGACTGTCTCAAATCCCTCAAGGTTTCAGGAAGCTGCCAGACATACGGAAATTCTGGGTCCTGCCGAGTGCCCCCTTTCGAAAATCGCCGCAAATTACCGCCAGCAGATAATCCTCCGTGGCCCCTCTGTCTCCCTTCTCCAGTATATGGCCCAGACTTTCCGGGATAATTTTAAGTCTCCGGGGGAAGTCTACATTGAATACGATGTGGATCCGGTGTCCTTGTTGTAAATATTTTCTTATTCCTATAAAATAAGCACTTATATGAAAATCGCCATGTTTTCGGATTCGTATTATCCCCGTATAAACGGGGTTACGGTTTCGGTTCATTCATATGCGGTAGAACTCACAAAACTCGGTCACAAAGTAGCCATTGTATGCCTTGACTATACGGAGGAGCAGCAGCGCAATGCTTTTTTTGACGAGAAAAAAAGTGATGCTTCCTCTCCATTCAAAATAATCCGTATTCCTTCACAGTGGATTATCTGGTCTGACGAGGATCGTTTCGCTCGTTTTGATTGCTGGCGCTATCTCAAAAAGCAGGTCGATGCCTTTCATCCTGATCTGGTTCATGGCAACGGCGAATGGTCGATCGGCTATCTCGGGGCCATGTATGCCCGGCACCGTCATCTTCCTTTCATATATACATTCCACACCATGTGGGAGGATTATATAGCCAACTATACATCCTTTATAACATCACTTATTCCTGACAAGGGGCTTCGTTTTGCGGGAAGGACCCTCGTAAAATTCTACTTAAAGAGGGCCAACCTCATCATTGCCCCAACAAAGCATATTGCCCAGGTCGTTGAGCGCTACGGAATTGATCGCCCCGTCGAAATCCTCCCGACAGGAATTCCCGACAACAAATTCGGCCGCTATTCGATTTTCCGTGCCCAGTCCATGCAGAGAAGGCTGGCTAAAAAATTCCCGGCCATGAAGAACCATAAAATTCTCCTTTATGTGGGCCGGGTTGCCTACGAAAAGAACCTTGCCTTTCTTTTTGATGTGCTCAAAAAAGTCCAGGAAAGCGAGCCTAAAGCCTGCCTGATTATGGTGGGCGGCGGCCCCTATCTTGATGAGCTGAAGGAGCTTGCAAAGGAAAAGGGGCTGGAAAAGTCAGTCTGCTTCACGGGCTACATAACCTCAAAAGATGTCATCTATCTTTACCGCATGGCCCAGGTCTTTGTTTTCCCAAGCAAAACCGACACCCAGGGGCTTGTCACAATCGAAGCTATGATGGCTGGTCTCCCAGTTGTAGCAATCGGAGAACTTGGCACGGTGGATGTGATGCAGGGCAACAACGGCGGTTTCATGGTCCATGATGATGTCGGCGAGTTCTCAGAAAAGGTCGTCGCACTCCTCAAAAATCCCAAGCTGCGCCGTCAGAAGTCCGAAGAAGGAAAGGCCTGGAGCCAGCAGTGGAAAATCTCCTCTCTCACGCCAAGACTCATTTCCTGCTACGAGAGAATTCTGGGTTCCGGCATAGACAAGAACCCGAACAGCAGTCTAAACGAGAATAACAAAAAGCTAAAAAAAGAAGAAAATGAAAATGAAAAAAATTAAAATTATATCAATCTTGTCACTACTGATCCTTGCACTTCCACTTTATTCAGAAGAGTCAAAAATATTTGAGAGGCGTTCACGAAGCGTTCAGGAGCTTGTTCCTGCAGGACACTGGATTTATGATGCGCTCATGGCCTTAAGCCTTGAGAACCGTACTCTCAATTTTGCTGACAGCGCCCCCCTTTCAATCCAGGAGCTTTTTACATACCTTGATGAAATTGAATATGATAATCTCAGCGAGGCCGGAAAAACTCAGTACGACAGAATAAAGGCCTATGCCGGCGAAAAAAGATTTTCTATCGGCTCTGACCTGCTTTCAATAAATATCGAGCCGAAATTCAATGTATCTGCCTTCTACAAGACTAACGATGATATTGACTGGGTTTATGACCGCTACAGCCGTGAGCCGGTTTTTGACTGTCCTTTCGTGATTGCCTGCGCTGATTATTTTGCCATGGACATGGAGATTTCCCTTGGCTCTTCAAAAGGCTCATCCCTCCAGAATGACAATTACTCAAACATTCCATATCAGACTAAGAATATGGACGTGAATTTCCCTTACTCGGCTTATTTCAACACTGGATATAAATTCACCGAGAAAACAGGCGTTGCCTTTCAGATTCAGCAGGGGAGCCAGAGCATAGGCCGCACTCTTGGCGGTTCAATCATCTGGTCAGACCATCTTACCGGCACCACCCAGGCAAAACTCAGCGCATATTCACCGAATGTCAAGTACACCGCAACAATAAGCGAATTTAACGTCGACAAATACATGTATATGCACAACATTGAGGCCCGCCTTTTCAAGAAATTCACCCTTGGCGTTCAGGAAGGCATTCTCGTCTATGCTCCTATGGAACTCCGCTTTATGAATCCATGGACCATTTTCCACGGATTTGCCCCATGGCGTGATTATGGAGACGAAAGCGGTGACCGTTCCAGTGATGATCCTGAGTCACATACATGCGCCTATCTTGGCATAAAAGCCGAATTTACTCCGGTTAAATACCTACGCCTTTATGGTCTTTTTGCCATGACCCAGTATGCAACCCCTTACGAAAAGGAAAACTGGCCTGACAGCCTTCAGCCTGATGGTCTCGGCGGTCAGTGGGGGGCAGAGTCCTATATTCCTTTCCGGGAAGGATACCTTCATTTTGGCCTTGAGGCTTCATATACTCAGCCATATTTGTACATAAAGGAAAGCCCCAACTGGTCTCTTGTCCGTACTTACAGCGAGAATATGGGAGATCATGCGATTTTCTATGAATGGATTGGCTCACCCAATGGTCCCGACACAATCTCAGCTCAGCTCACAGGCGGATACGAAAAGCCCGGACGCTATTCTATCGAAGGAAATTATCTTTTTATGGCCAGGGGCGAAATGTCAGGAAGCAAGGTTTTCAGCAACATCGCTTGGGGCGGTCAGGCGACTCAGCAGGGCTCACCAACCACGGACGGCTGGTGCTATCCTACAGATGTTTCTCAAAGGGATTACACTACGCCCCACGGAACCCCGGAATATGTTAACCGCATTTCTCTCAGGGGAACATGGTACGCTAAGGAAGCCATCAAATTCATTCTTCAGCCGGCCTATGTGGCTATTTTCAATCTTAACAACCAGTCCGGGGAAAAAGCCTTCGGATTTGAGATTGCGGCCGCTGTCAGCATCAACCTCATAAAATTCTAATCAAAAATAAGGAATCTTCTTTATGAAAAAGCTTTTTTGGCTCTTTTGCCTTTCATTTGTCTTCAGCTTTGCCTTTTCTCAGACCAGCCTTGATGTAAACGATGATTTTTACCGTCAGGCTCAAATCTGGGAACTTCAGGGCTTGACTTCAAACCTTCCCCAGCTAAGACCTTATCCGCTGAATGTCGTAGAGAAAATTCTGAATGATGTGATTGATAATGGCTCAGACAGTCAGGCTTTCCTCGCAAAGGAAGAATACGAGCGCATTTTTTCCAGGCCCTGGAAACTTTATCTGGACCCGGGCCTTTCATTCAAACTTTCCCATGAGGAGCATGACAACTCCTCTGAGAATTCAAGCGTAAAGGATTTGCACGCAAGTTTTGGAATCGGGGGCGACATTGCCCTTCACAAGCTGGTTTCTGTAGGCTACAAGCTGGGCTTTTACGGTCAGAAAAATGCTTTCTCAGAATATTCGCCGCTTTACACAAGGATTATGAATGATTGCGTCCATGACCCCGTTGATGTAGGGCCTTTCACGGTTTACCAGAACTGGAACCTTCTTGTGAGCGTTGGTAACGAATCGATTTACGGTAGGGCAGGTCTCAGCCGCCTGGGTTACGGCCCCTTCATCTCTGACGGACTTGCCGTAAATGACTCTGGCTATCACTCGGCTAACATCACTTTCAACGCCAGCCGAAAAAGCTGGAGCTATGCTTCTGCTTATGCTACGATTGGAGCCACACGCAACATGGGGCAGGAAGTTGACTCAAACTGGCTCTCAAAGGGAAAGTACCTTTCCTTCCATGCGATAAAATGGCATTATTTTGATAAGTTTCATGTCTCTTACTACGAAAATGTCATTTTTGGTCCACAGAATAACCTTGCTTATTTTACGCCGGCTCCCTACATGGCCATTCAGAACATAAACGGGGCAGGGGACAACCTTCAGATGGGACTTTTGTTTGAGGTGAAGCCAATTAAAGGTCTTGAATGGGCGACGGATTTTTTTGCTGATGACATTGAGCTGAACGAAGTCTTTAAATTCAATTTTGACACGAAACTGCGCTTTGGTTTCCAGACTGGCCTTATTTATGCCCCCGAGGAATCTTTGTGCACCCGTCTTTCTTTCAATTACACTGCCATCATGCCCTATGTCTATGCTCACTGGGAATATGACAGTGACGAAATCGCTTCTTTTACGGGGCGGACATGGAACAGACAGAATTACACCAATGCGGGAATCAACATAGGCTCAGCCCTTGACCCGAATTCCGACAAAATTTCTCTGAGCGCTATATTAAAGCCAAAAAAGAATCTGACTTTGAATCTCTTCGGCAACTTCATCCGTCATGCAAACTCTGCTGAAGATTTCTCTGATGACGAGGCCGCAGAATACATGCTGGCAGAAAGCGGAACCTACGCCACAAACGGCACCCTCTACATGAGCCAGATGTTTTCAAATCCAAACGGAAGCGGCGGAACTCATGTTGACTCGGCCTGGAACAAGCTGGGCTTTATGACAAGCGACCACAAAATGTATGTCGCCCAGCTGGGCTTTAATGCTGAATACACCTTCGCCCGCACAAAATACGGAAAATTCTCCCTTTGCGCAGGCTACACCTTTGAGTATGTCAGGAACAATGGAGTGAACACGAACATCTACAAGGGCGGATTGGCTTATTATTCAAAAAAAGAATCTGACGGTACGACCTATTATGCGGAATCAGAAACGGCTTATGACACAAAAAAATACACATGGGAAGATTTCAAATCATCTGACTATGTGCAGAATGCAGTGAAGGCCGCCCGGGAAACCTGGGTAAGCCAGCTTTATGACAGCATAAATCACTATATCACGCTTTCGATGAAATATACTTACTAAAATAAAACCACAGATTACACATATGAACACAGATTAAAATTTCTTCATATGAAAATCTCGTGTAAAAATATGAAAGTCTTTCACAGACCAGAATATATAATCTGTGAAATCTGTG
>CAMOEE010000056.1 GCA_946611835.1 uncultured Treponema sp.
TAAATCTACTACATTATACTTGCTCATTATCAACCTCATCTAACGCTTTTAATAACTCTTTTACAATTCTATATACAACAGGCACGCAGACTGAATTACCAATTTGTTTATAAACCTGTTTTTCATATTTATCTGTAAATTTAAAATCTTCTGGAAAACCTTGTAATCTTGCACACTCTCTTGGAGTCATTAATCGAACTGAATAATCATCATAAAAGAATGGAATTCTTTCAAACCTACTTCCCATGGCAGCAAGAAGAGTTGGGCAAATTCCCTCCATTCCCCGAGATAACCCCCAATCAGTAAATCGATAGACTCTTCTCCTATCTGTCATATATTCCATCATTCTATTCCACATCCGATGTCCGTCCATATAATATTTATCATCCTTCTTATCCTTATCAAACAAGTCAAATGCGGTTTTTGCAAGAGGAATTTCTTGAGGAAAATGAAAATGATTCAAATCTTCTTCATTTTTGAAAGCTAGAATATAAATTCTATTTCTCTGTTGTGGAATGTCACCATACAGTTTAGCATTCATAACTTTATATGTACCATGGTAGCCTAATTCCAATAAAGTGTTTTTTATAACTTCAATAGTTTTTCCGTCATCGTGCTTTAATAAATTTGCAACATTTTCAAAAAAAACAACTCTTGGCTTTATGTGATTTATAACTCGAGCTGTTTCAAAAAATAAGTTACCACGAGGGTCTTCAAAGCCCTTTTTTAATCCCACGGATGAAAAAGCCTGACAAGGGAAACCTGCTGTGAGAATATCCATTTTTGGAATTGAATCTAAATCAATTTCTTGAATATCACCTTCAACAAGATAATCATCGCCAAAATTTAATCTATAAGTCTTGCAAGCGTATTTATCAATTTCATTTGCCCAAATTAATTTACAACCATTTTGCTTAAAAGCGAGACAAATACCACCAATACCTGCAAACATACTGCCTACGGAATATTGACTCATTTTTTATCTCCAAATCCCAAAAAAATAATCTTTTCATCCGAGATTTTACATATATGGATTTTTGTAAGAAGTGTGAGAATTAATAAATGTATCATAACTTATATCTTTAATATTAGTCTTATTCGAAAATTTTAAAATTATTTTTTAATTTACTAAATACAGCGTTTAAGAATGGTTCGTAACTTTTTTATTATCAATTATCCACAGAAAGGAATTATTCAAAATTCATATGATTATTGTATACTAGTGTCTACATTTAAGTCAATATGATTATTTAACCCAATCGGGGCATTGATTTGTAGCCATGACACTATTTCTCCGTATCCTCCCTATCTATGCTTTTTAAGCATAAATCCCCATAAAAACAAAGTATTTGTAATATCACCCCCAATCCAGTATCTTAAAAACATCACGGAGGTAGGGAGCCGGTCGCGAAGCGAAAAAACTCGTGAGACGAGTTTTTAGGCGAGTCTCGTTCGAAGCTATGCTTCGAGCGCGGAAGGAAAGACGGTCTCTGCTTACATAGGAGGTATTCTATGAAGAAATCTTTTAAACTTCTTTGTGCCACGGCTTTTGCTCTGGCTTCACTTTCAACTGCATTCGCAAAAGATGCGAAAAACGGGGTAAAAATGGAAAAACTTAAGCTCGAAAAAAAATGGGACAAGACTTTCGCTCTGTCTGACTCGGTTTCACACAAAAAGGTCACTTTCACCAACCACTTTGGAATCACGCTGGCGGCTGACATGTACACTCCCAAGACTGAGCCGGCAAAGGGAAAATTCGCCGCGATTGCAGTGGCAGGTCCTTTTGGGGCTGTCAAGGAACAGGCTTCGGGCTTGTATGCCCACGAAATGGCAAAACGCGGCTACCTTACAATCGCCTTTGACCCAAGCTTTACCGGCGAATCTGGCGGTTAGCCCCGCTACATGAACAGTCCTGACATCAACACGGAAGACTTTCAGGCAGCAGTGGACTTTCTTTCGAACCTGCCAAATGTAGACCCGGAAAAAATCGGCATCATCGGAATCTGCGGCTGGGGTGGCATGGCACTGAACACCGCTGGAATTGACACCCGAATCAAGGCCACTGCGGTAATGACCATGTATGACATGAGCCGTATCGCAAACAAAGGCTACTTTGACGAAAACGACAATGAGGAATCCCGCTACCAGGCTCGCGTTACCGTAAATAAGGCCCGCACGGAAAGCTTTGCAAATGGAAACTACCCCACTGTAGGCGGACTTCCCGAAAATCGCCCCGAGGGAGACACTTTCTTCAGCCAGTACTGGGACTACTACAAAACCGACCGCGGCTACCATCCCCGCTCACTCAACTCCAACATGGGCTGGGCAAGCACCGCATCAACAAGCCTTATGAACACCAGCCTTCTGACATATTCCAACGAAATCCGCTCGGCTGTCCTCATCGTCCACGGCGAAAAAGCCCACAGCCGCTACATGGGAGAAACTGCCTACAACAATATGGTAAAAGACAGCAAATACACGGCCAACAAGGAACTGATGATTATCCCCGAAGCCACCCACTGCGACCTCTACGATGGCGGAAAAGGCAACTTCATCCCATGGGAAAAATTGCAGGGCTTTTTTGAAGCAAATCTGAAGTAATTTTTCAAAAACTGATGTTTTTCTGGCCTCTGCAGGAAGTAATTTCTTTGCAGGGGCCATTTTTGCCCCGCCCGCCTTCCGGCAGTCAGGGCAAAAACCGCGCTATCCAGGGTTCCGCCTTTCGGCTCCATTGCTCCACGTTGTTCCGCAACTCGCTTACGCTCGTCCTTCCTATCGCTTGTCCGGCACTGCATTTCTTTCCAATTCATGCTATACTTCCCGTATCCTATTAAACGCTCCCGGAAGATCACCCCATGGATTACAGCTACATCTTTCGCTCGGCAAAAATTAAGATTGCCTCACTAAAAGCCGCCGGTTTTTCCAAAAGCGACGATTCAAGCTATTTTCTGCGGCTGCCGGTCTCAAACGGGGACTTTTATGCAGATTTTGCCCTCTCTCCGGCTTCCCAGAACCTTACAGTCCAGCTTTTTGATTCAGCCACCGGCGAAAAATACGCTCTTTTTGACATGCCCCGGGCAAACGGGGCCTTTGTCGCTTCCCTGCGGGAGGAAGTTCAAAAACTCGTTGACAAGCTAAAATCATCCTGCTTTGAAACCCATGATTTAAAAGATGAATATCTCGCCTGGCTTTTATCACGCTTTTCTGCTTCCCCTGATTTTCCTTGGCCTGACACTCCCGATTACTGCGTTTTCCGCTGCCCAAATCAAAAATGGTTTGCCCTGGTGATGAAAGTAAAATACAGCCAGCTGGGGCTTACAGGTCAGGAAGAAGTCTGGGTGGTGAATATGAAGGCTCCAGATGACAAAATCCCCAGTCTCATCGACAAAAAATCAATCTTTCCCGCCTGGCACATGAACAAAAAACACTGGATTACCGTCCTTCTCACCGCCGCCACCGATTTTGAAAAACTCTGCCAGCTTACAGAAATCAGTTATGAGCTGGTAACCAAAAAATAAAGGGGCCATTTTTGCCCCGCCCGCCTCACGGCAGTGTTTTATAATTTTTCTTATTTTATTTTATACTTCTCTTATTTTTCTCTTGAAAAAATGCTTTTTTTTTGTATAGTAATCGAAATTGCAATTTTGCATTAAAAGGAGTTGAAAAATGAAAAAAAATCTCAAATTTGTACTTGCAGCAGTTTCTTTACTTGCTGCATTCTGTCTTGCATCATGCTCAAACGATGATGATGATAAGAGCAGTTCTTCCGTTGTTGCAACATACATGAGAACTGAGGATTCAGAATGGGCAAAAATTTTCCTATATTCTGATGGTACAGCAAGTAAGGCAGTACAAGAAGCTTTGGAGGACTATGGTATCAAAGATGGTATTATTAAAACAGGAACTTTTGTAAAAACTGGCGACACTTATAAAGATTGCACGATTACCATCACATGGAAAAAAATAATCCAACAGGATATGCAATGGCATGATGTTGCTGATACGGACGAAGAAAAAGAACAGAATTTTATATTTGTAGATGGAACATCCGGCGGCTGGGTTTATCAGAGCGAGTAACATCTAAGCTTTAACTTTACAGCCTGTGCATTTTCGCACGGGCTTTTTTTGCAGAAAACGACAATTCAGGCTATTTTCTGCGACCGCCTGCCTGACTCTTTTCTTCTCTTCCTCTCCAGAATCAAAAATACAATCCCGCACAAAGTAATCTGCACAAAAGTGGAAGAAGGCGTTGCAAGTCCAATTCTAAAAAGTGTTGGATTAAGCGTCTGACTCATGATATACGAAAGAGGAATACGCACACCGAAAGCGCCTACGATTCCCTGAATCATTACAAAAGAAGTTTTTCCGCAGCCGTTAAAATAGCCGATAAAGCAAAAGAGGAATGAAACAAAAAGCGTGTCGATGGCGTAGGCCTTGAGATACGAGTGAGCGGCGGCAATTACATCGCTGTCCTTAGAGAAAATCGCAGAAAGCAGATTTCCGTGGAAGAAGGCAAAATAGCCCATAAAAAGACCGCAAAACAAAGAGGCCGCAATAGAATACAAGAGTGCTTTTTTTGCCCGGTCATATTTTTCGGCTCCGATATTCTGGGCAACAAAGGCACTCAAAGACTGAGAAAAAGCCGAAGGAACAAGCATGATAAAGCCGCAGACTCGTTCCGCTACCCCTACCCCCGCAGAAGCAATAAGCCCCAGGCGATTGATAATTGCCGCAATCACAAGAAAAGATACCGTAACAAGCCCGTCCTGCAAAGAAATGGGAGCGCCGGTTTTGCAGACTAAGGCCACAAGATTTCCCTGCCAGCGGATATCCTTTTTTGAAAATGCAAAAGGAAGCCCCCGTTTTTTGGCAACAATCAGACAGAAAAGGACGCTCAAAGCCTGGGCAATCACCGTTGCCAGAGCTGCCCCGCTGGCCGCCATGTGAAAAACGGCAACAAAAAGCAAATCACCGAAAATATTAATTATGCAGGCAACAAGAACCGTAAGAAGCGGAGTCTTTGAATCACCCATTCCCCGGAAAACGCCGCCCATCATATTGTAGGTAGTAATAAAAACCGTTCCCGCCGAACAGATGTGAACATACATGCAGGTTTTATCAAAGGCTTCTTTTGGGGTCTGCATGAGAAGGGCAAAAGGCTTAGTCAGAAAAATCATGATGACAGTAACCACAAGTGCCAGCAGGGCAAAGAAGATTATGCTCGTTCCAACAATATCGGCGGCTTTTTCCTTTTTACCCGCCCCCAGAGCCTGAGCCATCTGAATGGTCGTTCCCATGGCAAGCCCCACGATTATAAAAGTGATGGTCTGCATCATCATGGTTCCGGTTGCCACAGCAGAAACATCAGCCGCATTTCCAAACTGACCTACAATCAGCAAGTCCACCGCACCGTAAAAAGACTGTAAAAACAATGCCCCAAGAACTGGAAGGGCAAAACGAAGAAGCCGGGGAGCAATTTTCCCCGATGTAAACAAAGTTGTCTCAGACATAAGTTCTCCAAAAAATTAAAATCTATACTACTCGGAATGCCGGCTGCAGTGAAGCCGCTTAAAATAGGCTCCCCCGTTCTGCTTGAGCCATTTGTCACAGCGTTTGTAATCCGGGAAAATGCTCAGAACTTCATCATAAAAGTCCCGGGAATGATTCATGTGCCGGCGGTGGCAGAGTTCGTGAACAACGACGCTATCAAGGACTTCCGGTGGCATAAGCACCAAAAGACAGTTGAAATTGAGATTCCCGTCTATAGAGCAGCTTCCCCAGCGGGATTTTTGCAGGCGGATAAAGATGCGCTTGTAGGAAATGCCGGCAAGCCTTGCGTAGTGCTCTACCCGCTCCGGAATCACTTTCCTCGCCTTCTTCTTGATTTGCCTGATGTCTTCTTCTGTGAGCGGGCCCATGGAAGAGGCCAGCCGGGTCTGTTTTTCGACCTTTTCAAGCTGCCTCGTAATCCAGTCTTTTTTCTCCCGGATAAAGTTTTCTGCAACAAATGCTGGGGTTCCAAGCGGCACTTTTACGATGACTTTTTTATCGTCTGAGACATGGATGCTCATTGTGCGTCGCCTGGACTTCTGGATTTCATAGTTCACTTGCATGATTATCTGATTAAATCATTTCCAGGCCAGACGCATTTTAAGGAAATCTTTCATATCCTTATAAAAATCCATTGGCGGCGGAGTGATGCTGATTTGTTTGAGCGCTTCCTGAATCAGGGGATTTTTGTAGCAGGAGACGGCGCTTGCAGAGGCATAAAAAAGCACATCCAGCTGAATTTTGTAAGCGCTTTCCTGTGTGACCCCCAGCATCTGCGCCAGCCTGTCACGGAAGCTGTATGCCAGTTCGTAATATTTTTTCTTAAAGACGGCAAGACGCTCTACAGTAACATTCGTTTCGATAACAGGATTGAGGTAGGAGACATAGCGCATGTAATCCTGACTGGCATTTAAGATTCCTGCCCAGACTTCCGCAATCACATCAAGAGAAAAATTATTGCCCTGGGGGAAAGCCGAAAGAAGGGAGCCGTAATAAGCCGTCATTTTTTCAGCAGAGATTTCCAGAAAGATTTCTTCTTTTGTCGTTACATATTTATAAAGATTTGCCCTGGACCAGCCCAGCTTTTCTGCAATTGTGGTGAGGGTAATTTCGGTGTAAGGGGCGTTCTTAAAAAGTTCTTCCGTTGCCTCTTTAATTTGAGAAAGTCTTTCTTCCTTGTGCTCGTCGCTTCTTGCGCGGATGTAGTCTGCCATGCAAACAGAATAGCACAGAGAAAAGAATTTTGCAATAAGCGACTTTTTGTCACTAAAATCAGAGTTTAGTATTGACAAGCCATACAAGATATCATACACTTTTTTTTAAGTAACGATATGTTACTTAAAATTACTTTTGCCAGAACAGGAGCAGATAATGATTTTAGACAGCATCAATTCACCGGAAGACTTAAAAAAACATTCACTTTCAGAACTTGAAACTATTGCAGGAGAAATCCGGGAAGGACTTTTCAACAGGCTTACAAAAATCGGCGGACATTTCGGGCCAAACTTCGGCTTTGTAGAGGCAACAATCGCCCTTCACTATGTATTTGACTCACCAAAAGACAAATTCGTCTTTGATGTCTCACATCAGGCTTACGCACATAAAATGCTCACGGGTCGAAAGGCCGGTTATTTTGACGACAGCCGTTTCTCTGAGGATTCAGGCTACACCAATCCCGATGAGAGCGAGCATGACCTTTTCAACATCGGACACACATCAACATCAATCGCACTGGCCCTGGGTCTGGCAAAAGGCCGGGACATCCTCGGCAAAAAAGAGAATGTCATTGCAATCATCGGTGACGGCTCCCTTTCTGGCGGCGAGGCCATGGAAGCCCTGAGCGTTGCAGGAAGCGAACTCAACTCAAATTTCATCATCGTGGTCAACGACAATGAGCAGGCCATCGCAGAAAATCACGGCGGCATTTACAAGAACCTCAAGGCACTGAGAGATTCAAATGGCAAGGCTGAAAACAACTGGTTCACTTCATGGGGGCTGGATTATGTCTACGAAGAAAATGGAAACGACATTCCTTCCCTAATCAAGGTTTTTGAAAAAGTAAAAGATTCAAACCATCCTGTTGTCGTTCACATACACACGCAGAAGGGAAAGGGTTATGAGCTGGCAGAAAAAAACAAAGAGGAATGGCACTGGTGTATGCCTTTTGACCGCACGAACGGAAAGCCAAAATTCAACTTCGGAAACGGAGAGTCTTATGTAGGGATGACAAGCAAATACATTATTGAAAGAGCCAGAAAAGACCCTGAATTCGTGGTAGTATCACCGGCAATGCCGATGGCTGTGGGGCTTGGCCCAAAAGAAAGGGAAATGCTCGGCTCCCACTACATCGACACGGGTATTGCAGAGGAGGCGGCTGTCGCAGTAGCATCCGGAATCGCAAAGAACGGAGCAAAACCCCTTCTTGTCACAAACATGACCTTTTTGCAGCGGGCCTATGACCAGATTTCTCAGGATGTCTGCATCAACAAAATGCCAGTCACCATGCTCATGAATTTCACTTCATTTGACGGTCTTACCGATGTAACCCACCTGGGAATTTTCGGCCTTGCGGCTTTCAGTAATATCCCAAACCTTTTGGTTTTATGTCCCTCAAGCGCCGAAGAATACACCTCAATGCTGGACTGGAGCCTTGAGCAGAGGGAAAATCCGGTCTTAATCCTGATTCCTGGAAACCAGGTGACCCACCGCCCGGCAGACAAAGATTACAGCGGGCTTAACCGCTTCAAAATCGAAGAAAATGGCGAAAAGGTCGCAGTCATTGCCCTGGGAGATTTTTTCCAGAAAGGCCAGGAACTTTCCGCTGCCATAAAAGAAAAATGCGGCTTTACCCCGACCCTGATTAATCCCCGTTTTGCCTCAGGAATTGACAAAGAAATGCTTTCAAGCCTCGAAAAAGACCATCAGCTTGTCATCACTCTGGAAGACGGAATCCTTGAGGGCGGCTTCGGTCAGAAAATCGCCTCATTCTACGGCGACAGCAAAATGCTGGTCAAAAATTACGGTCTTGAAAAGAAATTCTACGACCGCTACAACCCGGCCGATCTTCTGAAAGCTTGCGGCATGACGACCGAGCAGATTATAAGCAAAATAAAGGAACTTTTGTAAGTTTCCACACAAAAAAACGAAGCCCGGAATGCCTTTTGAAGTGCAAGCCGGGCTTTTTCTTTTCTTCCTTTTTTCTTTTTTTACCCTAATTCTTGGAATCCGTGAGATTATCGCACATTTTCTTCAATCATTTTCCAGCCGGAACATCTCATGTAATTCTGATTCGGAAAGGCGCAGTCCTTATTCCAGGGCCGGTCAAAAACCATGACCTTCAAATCCGGCATAGGGTCAAAAAACCTGAAGGCAGACGGAGAGTCTTCCACGGCATAGTCAAAATGCATTTTATAAAAATCTTCAAGCTCAATATTGAAAGGGCTTCCCTTGATAAAATTAGCCCGGTTATATTTGTTGAGGCAGAACAATGGAAACCGCTCAAGTCCGTGCTCATCGAGCCACTGGCGGGAAGAGTCAAAAACAGTTGAAGGCCGACCTGTGATTATCTTCACATCGTGACCACTATCGACCCAGCCGTTGAGAGTCTGAACTGCACCCTCCGTCTCCTCGTAGGACAAAAGCACTTCCGGCTTGTGGGCATGAGTCATCATCCGCTCGTAATCCTCAGCCGTCAAAGAAAAAGACTCCTGAAGATTAAAATACCTGATTTTTTCGTAGGGAACATCAAGACCGAACATCTCCCTGGCAAGCCGGGAAAAGTAGCGGGCCGTTTCGCAGAGGCAATCATCAAAATCAACATAAATATTCATCAGCTTGATTATAACAGAATGCTGACAAATTTATACATGTTCCCAGGCCTTCTTGTACCAGTCCTGCCAGGGGAACTTTTTCTCGTATGCCCGGCTCGCCTGGAAAAGCAGAAGCTCCTTGTGCCGTGGGGCGATAATCTGCATTCCGATTGGAACTCCGTCATCAGAAATTGCGGCAGGAATTGAAGCAGCCGGATTTCCAGTGAAGTTTGCCAGGAAGGTCTGAGTCCAGCCAATCAGTGACTCGACTTTCTTTCCGTTCACGAAATCCGGGCCTTTGGTATTTCTGTCGGTCGCATTCAATATAGAAGAAACACAGCTCACAGGGGAAATTATCAAATCGTATTTTGAAAAGGCATCCTCAAACTGGTCCAGGACATCGGTTCTGGCAAGGTTGAATTCGTACAAATCCTCGATTCCAAGTCCATCGACAATCTTTTTCCAGTAGATGAATTCCTGAGGAAAGTCCTTTTCGTGGTCTTTTAAAAGATCGATTCCCTGGGCTTTGAGGTGATTCAACTCAAGCGCGCAGTCAATCGTAATTCCCTTGCACCAGAGGTCGGAAAGAGTCGCCGCATCGTGCTTAAAATTGAATTTGTATTCTTCAAGAGTAAAACCAAGCTCCCGGAACTTTTTTGCCCCCTCCCCTACCCTTGCCCGGACTTCATCCTCAACCTCGAAAATCCCGAAATCCCCGGTAAAAGCGATTTTCAGATTTTTGGGAAGATTCTCAATTTCCTTGTAAAAATCACAAGTCTTCGGCAGGCTGTATGGATCCCTCTTGTCTTCATAATTCATGTAGTCCATGAGAATCGCAGAATCGGTGACAGTCTTTGTAAGCCCGCCGTTGAAGCAGAGGGGATGTGTGGCTGACCAGGCATCCGGGCGGCAGACAGAAGGCACCGTCCCCACTCCCGCCTTGAATCCGTAGAGATTGCAGAAGCAGGCCGGAATCCTGATTGAGCCGCCGGCATCCCCGCCCTCGGCTATGGGAACAAGACCTGCAGCCACCGCAGCCGCACTTCCACCGCTTGAACCGCCGGAATTGTATTTCGTGTTGAAGGGTGTGGATGTGGGCCCGTACATGAGATTGTCCGTAGTGCCGCGGAAACCGTAGGCGGGCGCATTGGTCTTTCCGATTGCAATTCCGCCAGCCTTTTCCATGGCCATGCAAAATACTGAGTCAGTTTCATCGGTTGCGACAAGGCACTCGACCCCTCCGTGAGAAGACTGCCAGCCTTTTTTGTTGGGAAGAAAATCCTTGAGGGCAAATGGAACGCCTGCGAAAGGCCCGCAATACTCCCCTTTTTCAAGACGAGCTTCAAGCGCCCGGGCTTTTTCAAGGGCATAGTCAGCCTTAACATAGACAAAGGCGTTCACGGATTTATTGCCCTTTTCGATTCGGTCAAGGAAATATTCTACGACTTTAACAGGACTGATTTTCCTCTCGTTGACGAGAGAGCCGATTTCAAAGGCGGATAATTCTTCCAGCTTCATCAGGATTCCTTCCTGTATTCAAACCGGGACAAATCATCGCTCAATTCCATCTTCTTGCAGTATTCAAAATAGTCACGGCCAACACCTTCCTGCTGCCATTTCTTGCATTTGTGGTAGGCAATGGGAGAAAAAACGACCTCAAAGAAAAGCTCCACAAGAGCTCCAAGGGAAGCGATTCCTGTAATCGTGAGGATTCCGTAATAATGGGCGAAGAAAGAGAAAGCCAGAGCCGCAAAAACAAAATTGTCCACGAACTGACCGAGCATCGTGCTTATGTAAGAGCGGGTGATGAAGGCAAGCTTGCCGTCGGGATTTTTGACGAAGCGCCGTCCAATCAAAACATTTACGATTGCGTTCACGACTCCAGAAATAACATAGGCTGTCGTTGAGGAAATGAGAATCTGCCAGGGCTGAACGCCTTTTCCTGTAAAGCCGAAAACGATGTCAAATGAAGCACTTGCACCGGGGAAAGGGAATTCTGAGGGAATGGAAGCCATGATTCCCAAATAGATGATTGCCACGGCATTGATGACGGCTCCGAAGAAATTCAGCTTGATGGCCGCCTTGCCGCCGAAAGTCTTTGTGACCATATCCATAATCAGGAAGACGGCCCAAGAAAGGAACAATCCTGCCGTAACGGAGATAAAATAGGTGTCGCCGATTTTAAGGCCGCTCCACACGATTTTGTTTGCCGCAAGGTTCATCGTGACCGTGCAAACAACAAACAAAGCAACTACAACTGCGGGAATCGAGCGCAGGAGCATCTTCCAGTCCTGCAGGTCAAAAAACCACTCCGCAGTGTCCATAATCCATGCGAATAATTTTTTCACTTAGATAACCTCTGATAATGTTTTTCTAATGCCCTAGTTTTATTTAGAGACAGGATGGGTTCCGAACTGTCTTTGAATTATGCGAAAAGTAATATACAAAAATGCGCTCTATGTGACAAGAGGGCTGATATATTTCTGATATCTTGTAAAATTCTTATTTTATTGAGATTATTAGTGCATGAAGAAATTATTCTGTTTATTTTTTGCTCTTCTCCTGCCCGCCTTTTTCAGCTGCAAGCTGATTGATGACGGAAAAGGAACCCTGGTAGTCCGAAACGAGGTCGAAGATTCAAATATCGTGATTTCAGAGGTTTATGTCAAAGTAAAAGGAAGCAGCGGCTACAACCGGGTATTCACAGGCTCCATAAAAAACGACAGGTCACATTTCATCGAGCTTGAGCCAGACTATTATTCAGTGAAGATTATAGCAACGACAACCGCCCCTGGGACACTTACATCGACAAGTGAGGAATACGAGACAGGCTTTAATATTTACAGGGAAATCAAAAAAGACAAATTCCTGACGGTCATTTTTGATGTTGATTCTGATGGCACAAAAGGAATTTATTTTGACTGAAAAAAATTATTCGTGCCCCTGCCACTGACCATCACCAAAAAAGACAATCAGCGACAAGAGTATCTTCCTGTTTTTACTTCTTCTCAGCCTTAAAAATCAGACCAAAAATCGTGCGTACAAGCGGGCCTGCAATCAAAAGCTGCCAGAATGCGGCCATCGGATAATTCAAGGCAGTTGTCTGCAACCAGATTGAAATCATTTCTTTCTGAAATCCGCCCTTAAAAAGAATCGTGGCTGCGAGGCTCATAAGAGGACACATCAACCATACGGAGCAGATTGAAATCGAAAGGATTATAAAAACAGGATTCGTTGATTTCACATCGAACTTAGTAAAAGTGATTTTCTTTGCAATCGGCCCTACAATAAAGAAATCAAGGACGAAAGCCACCGGTCCCATAATCGGAAGCTCATGGAAGGCCATCAAAAACACAGAATTGTTCAGTCCTCCCATTGCAAGTGAAATGTTGTAGCAGATCATCGCATACACCATTACAAAAACCATCAAAATGGTAAAAAGAATTTCCTGTCCCAAAGATTTTGGCATACGAAACTCCATTATATAAATGTGATTGCATTATAACTACGCAAAGACCTCGCGCATGAGCATAGAAAGGTGCGGGAATCCGCTCTTAATAAGATTTGGCAATCTA
>CAMOEE010000057.1 GCA_946611835.1 uncultured Treponema sp.
CTTGCCGATACTTTCCTTGTATTGACCGTATATTGCCTTACGGCGATATTTCGGTTGGTATCGTCAGATACAAGAATACCATATGATATTTACAGAGCCACTTGGTATGGCTCAGCGTATCTCTGATATTTGCCATTTACTTTCCTCCTTGGCGTTACGCAATAGACTTGAACAACCTATTGTACACCTTCGAGGAAAGTTTTTTTTGCTATAAGCCTTTGCCCACCACCCGCATAGCAGGTGGTTTATTGTGAAAACATTCCGTTTCGCTACATGTTTTCACCGGCTCATGCGCCGTAAACAAAAACCCGCTGAGGTATTCGCCCCAGCGGGTTTTCATTTTTTACAAAAATTTGCTTTTTATCTTTTTTTTGCTACACTTTTTCCCGCGATTAAGTCGCAGGAGGTATTTATATTGTTTATGGCTACATCAGAGTATCAACAGCGCATCAGAATCTTGAAAACCAGCAGCTTGAAATTGAGAATTTTGCGAAAAGAAACGGAATTCATATCGACAAGTGGATTGAAGAAAAAATCAGCGGAACAAAGAAATCTGAAACACGCAGGCTGGGCAAGGAAATCATGAACTATGGAAAGGAAGGTGACCTGATAATCTGCACGGAAATCTCACGATTTGGACGCTCTTTGATAATAATTATGAATGTCCTGCAGTTTTTCCTTGAAAGAAACATCAAAATTTGGACTATTAAGGACAACTACCGGCTTGGCGATGTCATTCAGTCAAAAGTTCTGGCATTTGCATTCGGACTTTCTGCGGAAATAGAGCGTCAGCTGATTTCAGAAAGGACTAAACAAGGATTACATCGTGCAAGGCTTAAAGGAAAACAGATAGGTCGAAAAACAGGAAGGAAATCGGATTATTATAAACTTTCAGCTTATGATGACTATATCCGCAAGGAGCTTATTCTGGGAAGAACCAAGCAGTCTTTAGCAAACGAACTTGGCGTTTCCTGGACAACTTTGAATAAGCACCTTTTGCGGATTTTATTCAAACAGAAGAATTACTGAGCTGCTTCTTCAGTTTTTGCAGGTTCAGCAGGAACTGTTTCTGCAGAATCTTTTGGGCGAACTGGAAGTGCAATTGTCTGAGCCTGTGTGCCGTCTTCGAGCAAGGCTTCGGCATTTGTGTCATCATCTGCACCTACAAATTCAAGCGCAAACTGACGAATTACACTATCAATTCCGTCGTTGAGCGAAGCCACAAAAGCATTTTTGTCGTATTTGTGGCTTGTAATCTTGATTCGCTGTGAAGTTTGAGCGTTGTAACTTTTGTTGATGATTTCTTTACCACGGCTATTGAGCATTCTTGCCTTCAGGATAACAAGACCACAAAGTTCACCGTTCCATTTGTTTCCTTTAAGAAGTTTTTTCTGGAAAGTGAAGTTGAGGATTACCGCAGAATTTGCTCCGACACCTTTCATGGCAATTCTAGCTTTTTTTGAACCCAAACCTGTCAAATCTTTGTATTCTGTAGCAGATTTTGTTGCTGCAAGAAGGTTGAAATAACTTCCACCAAGATCATTGTAAGCGTCAGATTTGATTACATCTGCTTTTGGAAGAACTTCGCAACCTGTCATTTCAGAAAGGATTTGAGCGAAAGAATCACCTGCATAATCAAGACGGTCAACCGCCGTAACGATTTCGGGATTATCACCATCAATGAGTTTGTTGACCATAGAAGAAAGCAGTCCATCAGGATCACTTTCGTCAGGATCATTCGGATTGTCGGCAACCCACGGTACCTGAGAATTTCCTATGATTGAGAACACTGCTACTGGAGAGTGTTCCTGAATGGCGATTTTTGTAGAACCACAACTTGCAAACAAAATTGAAGCAAAGGCCGCAAGTGAAACAAAGACAACATTTTTTTTCATTTTTAACTCCTTTTTGAAAAAAGTCATAATTAATCTATTACAGAATATTAGAATCTCTTCAACAAGACATCCAACACAGATACCCGGTATGACTCTATCAATAATAACATTTAGAAAAAAAATTGGTTACGCTGAAGATTATTTTGAATTTGTATATTGAAAAAAATCCCGCAGGAGCAATTTGACAGCCCAAGCGGGATTTAGCATTGCTGCCAGCCATCAGGCTGACATTATTCGAATAGAATGCTTTTCTAGAATCAAACTAGAAGCGTACTCGGATTACAACCGGAATCATGACAGACATTTCAGGTCCTTCCTCAGCCTCGCCTTTTCGGTGATCTTTAACACCAATGTTGCTGAAACCGAAGCGTGCGTATGTTGCAATACCACTTTTTCCGTTCATGATCTGGAATCCAGGTGCAACGAATGCTTCAGCACCAGTCCAGCGGTCTGTAGTCATATTTCTCAAACTTGTGATTGCACCAGTTGTCAACAAGAGATAGAATCTGTCGTTAACCTTAGAGCGCAAGCCGAGCATATTCCACATGTGTGTATTGTAGTTCTGTGAACTGTCAGCCTTCCATGTGTTTGTAATTGCTGTAACTTTACCGTCGCTAGCCTGAAGATATTCAGCACCAAGATTACCTTTGTTTCCAGTAATATAGTCACAGTCATTTGTGATGTGTGAAATATTTGTATAGAATGTAATGCTTGTACCACCGAATGCCTTTCGAGCACGGAAGTCAGCGTTAAGCTCTGTAACGTTGCCGTTGTTGAAGCCTAAAGAACCACCGAATACGACAGTCCAAGGAAGGCCCTTCGGATTAATGTGCAAAGCCAACGCTCTCTGCTCACCTTTACCAGTTGTTGTAACTTTGTTTGAAGCAGATTTAAATACAAACTGTGCCTGCCAAGATTCGAATGATGTATTGAGACGAGCACCAAAACCTGTGAAGATTGTTGATTCTTCATCCCAGGTATCATTGTTAATACCGATGAGAGCGCCCTCAGCAGTAATATTTGCATTTCCGAGGTTACCCTTCCACTGCAAATATGCAGATGAAGACTTATCGCCTCCACCAAAGTTAGCCATATCATCAACTGCAAGCGTGATTGCATTTGCATACAGGCTACCAAGTTTAACAAGACCGAACACGTCACCATTGTACCAACCAGCATCAGAATCATTCTTTACCTGATAAGTACCGTTGTAGCGGCCGTCTTTCCAGTTACCCGCACCAATCTCGAATGAACCGAGTTTGATGTACGCATTGTACTGATTGAGCTGGAATGATGGTTTTGAATCATTATCCAAGGTCGGGTCAATACGAACTGTAACACCTGCAATATCATTAGATGCTGTTACAGAGACTGTATCAGAAGCGGACTGATATCCTTTTGGCTGCTGGAACCAATAATTGTTATTTTCATCCGCATTTGTATTAGAAGCAGAAATGAGTCTGCTGAAACCAACCATCTGTGTTCTGTAGTTAAGGGCAAACTTAACATCAGCAGTTGCTACTCCGAGTGCCAATGAAGCAAGTGCAAAAGCACTGATTATTTTTTTCATAGTCTAATTTCCTCCATTAATTTCTCTACGCTACCCGTTACAAAGCAACGTGAAGGATGAATGGAATGGCAAAAGAAGTATCTGTCGGTTTTGACCAACCATAGGTTCTGATGATAAGTCCTGATGTAATAGAAACATCCTTCATCGGAGTTACGACTACACCTGGTGTAACAGAAAAGTATCCGTTGTGACCTTTAGACAAATCCTGATAGACCCATTCACCAGTTACCTGAACTTTAATAGTGTCAGTTGCTTTTAACGCGACACTTACCATATCCCATACATTGAAAACACCATTCTCACCATTTGAAGCAGTTTTTGTACCGAGATAAGAAACATTATTCATGCTTGTGATGGCAACAGAATCAGAAAGCTCATAGCGCAAACGAAGATCAACACCTGCTTCAAAACCTTTATTCAAAGTTACAGTAGTAGTAGAATCCTCTGGGTTTGCTGCTGTCTGACCAGCGACACCGAATGCAGAAGCAATTGTGACACCTGCAACGACATCAAGCGGACGATCTTTGATACTGATTTTTGATTTATCAAGGAAAACGCCGAAAGCAACACTCTGATCTGTAGGTGTCTTCAAGATAGCCTGAAGTTTTGTATTTTCATCAAGGGTGAATCCTGTCTCAAGAGCGAAACCTGAAGATGTTGTTGTTGTTCCAGTTTTTTTGAACTCGTTTGTGATGATTGCACCAGTTGCATAGAAACTATCTGTGCGGAAAGTGAGTGCAGTGCTAAGTTTTTTTGTACCGTTGATTGATGCAAGACGGGTAATATCCTGTCCAATGGAACTTCCAACGATTCCGTAATGGCACATCTCGTACTCGTTGTCTTCCCAAACTCCGGCATCCTGATTGAGACGGTTTACAGAACGAGTCTTCCAGACGCCAGACTGAAGCTTCATTTTTCCGTCAAGGAAATTAACCCAGCCGTAATACTGGTCAAAGAACTCTTTGTCGTTTTGAAGATTGTTTGTTCGACCCTCATTCTTGTAATAAGGATTAACTACAAACGCTACTCCAGCGTTTTCATTTGAGAATGTAAATGCTACATCTCCAGTGATTTTTTCTGAGTATCCGTTAAGATCAAGCTTTTTACTTGTCTGATTTTCATTGCTTGAAATATAGCCCTTCTGTGTATATTCGAGACTAACATCTGCAAAAATAGTGCCGAGGGCAAGTGCTGAAATTGTCAGCGCTGAAATTATTTTTTTCATAATCTACTTTCCTCCACCTTATTACAGAGATACCTTGAACACAACTGGAATTGAGAATGCGGATGTTGTACCTGTTGCTTTTTTGTAAGCAGCGTCAGCAGCAACACCTGTATAATCGAATTTCAAACCTGCTGAAATCTTAGCATTCTCGTTAAATGTCCATACAATACCTGGGATTACAGAGAGTTTGAAACCGCCAAGTTCATCATAGCTTTTTGTTTCTCCCCCCTTTTTCTGTACAAGACCGCCTACAGTTTCAAACTGAACAGTTCCCTGTAAGAGGAGCTGGTCGTTTGCTTTGTATGCAAGGCTTACCATATCCCAAAGTTTGATTAATGTGTCGTCCTCAGCACCTTTGTCTTTCTGGTTTGAGATATATGACATATTGTTCATTGTTGTAAGTGCAAGCTGCTCAGAAAGCTGGAATCTTGCACGCAAATCAATACCAAACTCATATTTGTTGCTGTCTACTGCATCACCATAATCTTTCAAGTCTCTACCATAAGAGAAACCAAAGAGAAGGTTTGTAGAATCAGAGATGAGTGGGCGGAAGAATGCACCAAGAGCAATCTGATCACGTTTTTCAGAACGCATTGCAACATTGAGGTCAAAAGCACCATTAACTTTAAATGCAACTTCTCCAGCAAAACCAGAGAAGAATGTGTTCTGGTAGTTGCCAGAATCACTGTTCATCAAAGCGCCACCCCATGTATCTGTTACTTTATTGCTTCCACCAGCATTGACCAAAACGCCTTTCATCATGAAATAAACATCATCGTTAGGACGAATTGTGTATGCGAATGCAGTTGAAAGTTTCTGGTGATCCTCTGTAGTGTTATATGTAAGGTTATCAATATCCTTTGCATATGAGCCACCAATTACACCTGGCTTATATCGCTCATAATCAGCATCCTGCCAATCATTTGCATCTGCGTTAACACGATTTACATATCGGCTTTTCCAAAGACCAACAGTTGTCTGCAAGTTTCCGAAATTTACCCAGGCATACCACTGATCTAAAGAGAAAGTCTCTGTTCCTGCATTCGGATCGACATCAAGAATAAAACCACCGACATCGCCTGAAGCGGAAAGCACAAAGCATTTAGCTGCTGAGCCATATCCTGTCTGATCAAGGACAGTTTTGCTGGAAGCTGTAACTGTGCCGTCCTTCTTAGTCTTTGTCTCGCTGTAAACATTAGCTCGTGTTCTATAAGAAAGACTAATGTCAGCTGCGAAAACAGCACTAAGGGTCAGCGCAGCAACTGCTACCACTGATACGATTTTTTTCATAGGAAAAAATCCTCCTTTTTTTAATCGGAAATTTAAACCAAGGATTAAATTTCATAGTGAATTTGAAAATTTTGCACTTTGTACTTTTCAGTTGCGGTTTATCGCATATGGTTGAAATATTTCCGTGGTTTTTCTTCTGGCATAAAATGACAAATTGACATAAGTGACAAAAATTTGATTGAAACTTCATCGAAATAGGCTTAAAATATAAAATATATATACGCTTAACTGCGTTGCTTTAAAGGAGCAGTCATGGAAGAAAATTTTGATTTTACGGTCGAGCAGCTTGGTGAGTGCAAGGTTCCTTCACCGATTGAGCTTTCAAAAGAACATGGAGAATTTCGTGCCAATTATGTCCGGGACACTTCTTTTGTCCGATATAAGGTCAATGTTTTTGACGCAAACTCAACAGAAAATGAACTAACAAAGTGCAACCTCATGCAGAAGGCTGGCCCTCGCGAATTCATTTATTTCAATCCGGCTCATGTCACGGCTGGTATTTGTACTTGTGGCGGCCTTTGTCCGGGTCTTAATGATGTAATCCGGGCTGTTGTCCGCTGTTTGTGGTATCGCTATGGCGTAAAAAGAATCAAGGGATTCCGCTATGGTTTCAAGGGCTTTTTCCCGGAGGCTGGCTACGATACAATCGAGCTTACGCCGAAAGTTGTTGATGACATCCACAAGAACGGTGGTTCTTTCCTCGGTACGAGCCGGGGCGGCGGAAACCGAGCCACTGACATCGTGGATTCAGTCGAATCTTTGAGCATCAACATGCTCTTCATCATTGGTGGTGACGGAACTCAGCGTGGTGCTCTTGATGTTGCCCGTGAGGTCGAAAAGCGTGGTCTTAAGGTCGCTGTAGTTGGTATTCCAAAAACTGTTGATAACGATTTGCTCTTTATCGACCGCTCATTCGGATTTGAAACTGCAGTCGAAAAGGCTCGTGAGGCCGTCGATGCTATCCACATGGAAGCTGAGTCTCAGGTTAACGGTATCGGTGTTGTAAAACTCATGGGCCGTGAATCAGGCTTTATCGCAACTTCTACGGCTCTTGCAAGCCACGAGACTAACTTCTGTCTTATCCCTGAAGTTCCTTTCGATATGGATGGTCCAAACGGATTCCTTTCTTATCTTGAGCGACGGCTTGAAAAACGTGGCCACGCTGTTATCATCGTCGCTGAGGGTGCAGGTCAGGAGCATTTGCAGTCAACAAATGAAACTGACGCTTCTGGAAACAAAAAGCTTTCAGACATTGGTGTATTCTTGTGCAACAAAATCAACGAATATTTCGCACAGAAGAACATTCATGTCAACCTTAAATATGTTGACCCGAGCTACCAGGTTCGTTCTGCAGTTACAACCGCTAACGACTCAATTTACTGTGAGCGATTGGGTAACAATGCAGTTCATGCGGCAATGGCTGGTAAAACAAAGTGTGTAGTCGGTCTTGTTCACGATAAATTCGTAATCATCCCGACAGAAATGGTCACCAAAAAGCGCAATATGGTCGATCCTGAAGGCGCTCTCTGGCGTGATGCCCTTGACGCAACCGGTCAGCCAATCCTCATGGTCAATAACATCCAGTCTGTCATTGAACACATGAAGAAAAAGGCAGCAGAAGGAAAATAAGCATTAAATTGTTACTGAAATAAAAAAAAACGGCCTCCCGTCGGGAACGCACCATCAAACATCGCAGTGAGCAAAGCTCAGGCGAGTTTGACGCACAATAGTGCTAAGCGCAACCCCGACTCCGGCCGTTTTTTTATTGCCGTCATAAGTTAATGTTTAAAGTGATACCTATAGTTTGTCGATAAGCATAGAGCACTTACCTGATGGAATTGGAAGTGTCTTCTTCTTTTGGTCGAGAATGTTAATCGTAAAGTAGTAGAGTTTTTCGCTTTCCATTTGGATTCCCCATCCTCGAGGCGTTTTGTGGCTCAAAATCGTGATAAGGTTTCGTTTGAGAGAAAGCTTTTCGATACCCATAATTTCAAGGTTAGGGATAATCCAGTCAACTGTTTTTCGTGGCAAGGAAATTGAAAGGCCGATTACATTTTCAATCATGAGTGCAATTGTAGAAAGACCGATTGTAATCATAAAGTGCTTGCGAGGGAAGGACTCGTCACCTGTTTTTTGTGCAGGACCTTCTTTGCAAGGCAGGTATGCTTCATAGAGGTCGCCTTTGCTTCCATCGGCTGGCTGAAGGGCTTCGAGGACGAAATAGAGGTGTCGGATTGCACATTCACGAGCCAAATCGTATCTCTGGTACTTTTCGAGACCCTTTATAATCATAAAGTTGAATGCAGGATAAACAGAACCACGGTAGCCTTCGCCGTTCTCGCTGAACTCTGCGCTGTCTGCACTGAGTGTCGGGAAAGGATGCTCTGTTCCGAATGTGGCAGGATTTGAAAGATGTGCGACAAGAGAATCTGCCTTGTCTGCGTTTGGAATTTCTGCGAGTAAAGGCCAGAAACCGGCTATTGTTTTTTGTGGAAGCTGATTACCCTCGGAATCAAGGTCGTGGTAGAAACCTGTTTCGGCATTCCACAAATTTGAGTTGATTCGGGTTTTGAGGCTGAAATACATGCGTTTGTACTGGAAGCTGAGCTCTTTATCGTTGAGAATATCACCGAGAGCGCTCATGTTAAGGGCATTGAGCGCCATACATGTGTTAAAATCAACGGGATAGTAGACATTGCCCCTTGGAGAATTTTCGAGGCCACATGCTTTTGCAGGAACTGAGTACAAGCCGTTTTCGCGCTTAAAGTTTTCATCAATCCATGTCATGTATTTTTGAAGGACAGGCATGATTTCTTTGACACGGCGTTTGTTTGCGAGTTTGTGATAAAGATTGAATTCGGCCCATGCAAAAAGCGGAAGACCTATTCCTTCGGGATTTTCGCTGTCAACGATTGGAGCACCAGTTTTGAGGTCGTACTTCCAGCGAATTGCACCGTTATCTTCTTGTTTGGCGTAGAGAAAATCGAGGTTTGTTTCGGCCGTGTAATTCTTGTTTGAGTAGACCAAAAAGAAAGTCGAGAAGATTGATTCTGCCTGATTGATGACTAGCTGTGAATCGCCGGGATAGACGAAAAAGCCGTCGGCAGAGACTTCATTTGTTTTTGGGTCAATCCATGAATCGGAAAGCCAGTTCCAGGTTTTGTCGTAGATGTCAACGAAATCCTGGTCATAAAAATGAATTTTAGGAAAATCTTTCTTGCTCACAAAAACTCCAAAGCTCCGAAGTTCTTGAACGATAAAATCCCTCTTCGGAGCATCTTTTTTAATTATAGCATATATTTTTAAAATTTGCTCAGATTTTTAGAAAAATTTGAGTTTTTTTATGAAGTGCAGAAACTCAAATTTTTGAAATGGCCACTATCTGTATGTCAGTCGGACAATTTCGGTTTCTGCCTTTTGCCGTGACTTAAGAAGAAGTATGTTTTCTTTTTCCCTGTACACGAAGCCAGAAGAATTATAAAGCTCAAATCGAGGATCAGACCGGAAAGAAAGCCCGTAGATTTCGATTTCTGAGAAGGGGGAAATACCGCCCATGAAAATATAGTGCGAATCACCTTTTGGGAAGGTGATTGAGATTGATGCGGAAGTGTTTTGCGGCGTGTATGACATCGATGTAGCACAAGTCCATGCCCAAGTTGTGCCGGCCGGTCCCCGTGAGAGAACCGTGTAGTGCGGATAAAATTCGTTTTCGATAAGAATCGGGTAAATGTCACCCATTGTAAGCTGGTCGAGGGTATTTGCGGAGAGAATCGAGTTAATCATAGCGTATCCGGCTTCGGTACATTCCTGTGAGGCATTGATTTCACCCCATTTTACAAGAGCGTTTCCTGTTAAGAGTGCCTGAAAATTTGAGACAGGCATGTTCTTTTCGGTGAGGGTGAGAACCGAGTCGTTGAGGATACAGTTTTCTTCGATTATTGGAATACATTTTTGGGCTGCAGGCAGAAGAAGTTCAGCCAGGGATGAGTGAAGAGACTCCAGCCTGAGATAAGTGCTTAAGATTCCGCTTGCATGAGAGAGTTTTACCTGGGAAGCAGAGTTTTCGTCTGTCAGAATTGTTTCTGCCTGCGAGAGGAATGTGCGGATCTGCTTGTCTTCCGGGAGAATGTTCAGGTAATCAGCAAAACTTTCGATTGTGAATATTGAAAGCGATGATGTGTCGATTGATGACCTGAGCATTTCCATCATGTTCTCGTGGTACATTTCGAGTGTAGGAAGCATGTTTGCCAGAGAGTTAAAATAAGGGGAAGAAAAATATGTCCGCTTGTTTCCTTTTTTGAAGGAATCAGGTATGTAGTTTACGGCGTAAGAATACTGCCCCTGCAAAGCCTTTTCCGCAACATAGGCCGTTACGCTCTTTTCTGAAAGTGTCTGATTGTTTTTGACGGCCTGCTCAACCGAGGAAACCAGTGACTCACGGAGAGACTTGAGGTTTGCATCATAGGTTGACTTTTGTGCTATAATCATGCTTGAATCTAACATCGCAAAACTGAACTGAACCGATGAATCATAAGCGAGATAATAAGCGACAAGATTCTTCTGGCTGAGCATGATTTCTTTGTCGCTGACATGAGCTGCAGAGAAAGCATAAGTCATATTCTTTGAGTTGAGTATGAGCTTTGAATTTGTTTTTTCAGTAACGGAAAAGCCCGAGATTGGTTTGTAGTTTAAGTAAAGTCCGAGAACGTCTTTAGGAAGTTCCGCTGTTATCGACATTACGGCGAGAGCATCTGTGCTTGTGACTGCGAATGTGAGGGAAGTGTCGTGTGTAAAATGAAATGTGTATGAAAGCGGTGTTTTCTGCTCAAAAGAAGTGAGAACGATGTTTTCAAAAACTTCACCAGAATCAGATGCAGAAACAAGGCGGGCTGGCGTTACTTCATCTGCCAAAAAAGAAATTCCTTTAAAAGATGCCTGAAGAGAATTTTTAAGAGAAATTTCGCCGGCTTCATTTTGTGACTGCGCATAAGAAATTGAAAGGGGACCGATGTTTTTTGAAACCACGGATTCATTTCTAAATTGAAGCACGAAAATTCCGATAATTATAATACTGTAAAGAACGATAAGTCCGAATGATTTTCTGAAAGGATGTTTGTACATTTTATTCAGTTTATCAAATTTTATTCAGTTTATCAAATCGAGCAGGAAATTAAAGAGGAAAAGAAAATGAAATTTACAAAAAATCTGGCTGTCGTCGCAATTCTTCGCACCATGCTTGTTGCGGGTGTTTTCTTTGCCACATTGCCGATATTCGCAGCTTCGGCTTCTGCGACATCAAATGAAGAGGCAGCTTTTATTCAGAAATTAAATTTAACCTTGTCAAAAGGAAGCATTGAAGAGGCACTGAATCTTTTTGAGACCCTTCCTGAAAAGCTTGCGGAGGATGTGGACTTGAGACTTTTGCAGTCCTCTCTTCTTCTCTCGGCAGGCAAAACAAATGATGCCGAAAGCATCGCGCTTGCTCTTGTTCAGAAGGAGCCGAAAAACATCGATGTGCTTTTCCTGAATGCGATGGTTGCGAAACAGAAGAACAACAGCCTTAAGAAAAATCAGTATTTAAAACAGATTCTCACAATTCAGCCTAATAATCCTGACGCAAACATTGAGCTTGGAGATGAGCAGGCCGTAAAAAGAAATTACAGAAACGCAAGGGATTACTACCTGAAGGCTCTTCGTGGAGACCCGAACAATATTGATGCGCTTTTTGGTCACGGAAAAATGTCATACTATCTCCAGCGTGATGATGATTCAAAAAAAAGCTTCAATAAAATCCTTACTCTGGACCCGAACAACGCTCCGGCACTCTCTTACCTTGCGAAATTTGAGGCAGAAGGCCGCCGTTTCAAAAAGGCCGTGGAATATGTAAACAGGGCGATTCAGATTGACCCGGAAAACAGCGACTACTATTTTGACCTGGGAAATTTTTACCGTGAGGTCGGAAAGTATGACGAGGCTGAGAAGGCATGGAAAAAGGCCACGAAACTTGCGCCTGATTATTTCCTCGGATATGCATATCTTGCAGGACTTTATGACGAGCAGGATAAATTTGATCTGGCCTATGAATATTACTTAAAGGTGGTTCAGAAAAACCCAAAGTATTATTATGCCTATGAGTCAATCGGAATGCTGGCATGGCGAAAAGGAAATTATGCTGAGGCAAGGAAGGCTTTTGAATTTGCGCTCAAAGGAAATCCTGGCAGCAATTCTTATGCCTTGATGATTGCGGCTTGCTATCAGATGGAAAAAAATCCTCAGGAATGTAAGAAATTCACTGAAAAGGCTATGAAGGGTCTGGACAGAAATTCATACGAGTATCTTTCGCTCCGTCTTTTCCACGATATGACAGGTGAGTCTACTATAACTCTTAAAATTCAGAATGAGGAAAGCAAAAAGAAAAGGGGCCGCTATCTCTACTATCTTGCGCTCTACTGGGATATCAAAGGCAAACTTGAGCTGGCTCACAAATATTATTCTGAAATCACAGAGATGAAAGGTGCTGACTTCTTTGAGTTCAGGCTTGCAGAATGGGCACAAATGGAGAGAAATTCATAATGTCACAAATCAATTTGAATCTTAACGGTAAAGAAATTTTGCTTTTGGGAACGGCTCATGTTTCCAAAGAAAGCTGTGATGAAGTTAAGGCGGCGATTG
>CAMOEE010000058.1 GCA_946611835.1 uncultured Treponema sp.
CTGCCATGTAAGTGTGGCCATTTGCCTCAAGCTTTTTGATAAGCTCAATCATCTCATTGATATGCTCAGTGGCCTTGCAGATTACATCCGGGTGGCGGATATTGAGGGCGTCGATGTCCTTCATGAAAGCTTCGGTGTAATATTTTGCCACTTCAAGGACGCTCTGATGCCTCTCTTCGGCAGTTTTGAGCATTTTGTCATCGCCGTCGTCGCCGTCGCCTGTCAAGTGTCCCACATCAGTGATGTTCATTACATGCTTGATGTCATAGCCCAGATAGGAAAGGGTTTTGTCGAGAATGTCAAGGAAAACATAGGCACGGAGATTTCCGATATGAGCGTAATTGTAAACCGTAGGACCACAGCCGTAAAAACCGACATGACCAGCCTGAACCGGCACGAAATCCTGCATTGCGCGTCCCATTGTGTTAAAAAGTCTTAAAGCCATATTTCTAAAATTCCTGTTTCTTTCTATAATAAATGTAATGAGAACTATAGACCAAATTGCACAATTTTTCAATGACAGCGAATATTTTAATGGCGGCGTAAAACTCAACGAAAACCTTGCAAAGCACACGACCATGCATGTCGGCGGCAATGCAAAGCTCTTTCTTGAGCCGGAGAATGAAGAGAGCCTTGTTTTTGCGATAAAAGAATTGAAAAAATTAGACGCTGATGAACGCAGATGCACGCGGATAAAAAGTTTCTTTGTTTTGGGTGGCGGCTCTAATGTGATAATCAGCGATGATGGTCTTGATGCGGTGATTTCTACACGCAAGGTGAATAAAATAAAATTCCTCACAGAGGGCACGGAGTACACAGAGAAAATTCAAAATGACGAAAAAACTTCCCTTAAAAAAGACTCTCTGTGCCCTCCAAAGCTCTGTGAGGTACAAATTGATTCCGGGGCCAGCTGGGGAAGCGTGATTTCTTTCTGCAAAAAAGAAAATCTGGGTGGCTTTGAGGGCTTTACGGGGCTTTCGGGAACCGTGGGCGGAGCGCTTTTTATGAATGCCACCTGCTTCGGTCTTTCAGCTTGTGACAATCTGATTTCTGTCCGCTACTTTGATTTGACTGACGGCAAGATTTATGAATATCAGAAAAATGAAGCTGACTGGGGCTATAAAAAATCACCCTTTCAGAATTTATCAACCACAGATTACGCAGATTACACAGATAGTTCGGAGGGGGGCGTTGCGGGGAGCTCCCCGCAGAGAGGGGAGCGAGCAACGAAGTGTGAGCGGGGGGAGAGGCTTCTCCCCCTTCCATTGCTGACTGCTAAAATAATTCTCTCGGCAAAATTCTTCGTGACGACCGGCTTTGATTCCGAAAAATCAGAAAAATGCATGAGTGACCGAAAAGAAAAAGGACATTTCCGTGCCCCTAGCGCAGGCTCTGCCTTCAAAAACGACGCAACACACGGAATTATCGCCGGAAAAATAATCGACGAGTGCGGGCTAAAGGGATTTTCTGTGGGTGGCGCTCAAATTGCTCCCTGGCACGGAAATTTTATTATCAACCCTGAGCAAAAAGCCACCGCCAGTGATATCAAAAAACTTTCCGATGAAGTAAAAAAAATTGTGCTTGAAAAAAAAGGCCTTGCCCTTGAAAACGAAATTTTATTTGTTGAACAGACGAAAAATCGAGACAATTCACAGATTTTATGTTAAAATATAAAGAAGGTGGATAAAAAAAGTGCTTCAGTTATCATTTGTAAATTTTAGAAAAGACACTTACATTCTTATCGAGGGCAAGCAGCTTACGGATTGTTTTTATATCATCCAGAGCGGCCATGTCAAACTTATCCACCAGAATCAAATCCCCGGGGCCGAAAATCAGGTTCTTGGCCCTGGCGACTTCATCGGCGTTATTTCCTGCATGTCAAATCGTTCCCAGATTGAGACGGCAATGGCCATGTCCGATGTCGTTTGTATTGCAGTCCGTCACGAACAGTATCCGGCCCTAATCGAAAAAAACGCTGCGGTTGCCATGAAGATTATCCGCACTTTTGCCCAGCGAATGCGTAATCTCAACGAAATGCTCATGAAGCAGACCCTTAACAATTCGTCAATCGATGGCCCTGAGCACATTTTTGAGGTCGCCGAATACTATGACAGCATTCAGAAGTTCGATATCTCCTGCTATGCCTATTACCAGTACCTCAAATTCAAAAAAGACGGTGAGTCTGCAAAAAAAGCCCTTCGCCGGGTCGCGGCCCTTCAAAAAGCGAGCAGGGCGGTCTACCTTGAGCCTAGCAACGACATGCTCCGCACTTATCCTGCTGAAACAATGATTTTCTCCGAGTCTCAGTCAGGAGCCGACATGTATGTTATTCAGCATGGCTCCGTAAAAATCTCAAAAATCGTAAACGGCACGGAAGTCACCCTTGCTGTCCTCAAAAAGGGCGATATGTTCGGTGAGATGGCTCTCCTTGAGAACAAGCCTCGTTCGGCTTCGGCAATCGCAAAAGACGAGTGCGTTCTTATGACCATAAACAAGTCTAACTTCAATCAGATGGTTGCTACCCAGCCGCAGCTGATTTCAAAACTTACGACAACCTTGTCAGAGCGCTTGTGGTCTATGCACAGGCAGCTTTTGAACTCCCTTCTTGGCGGGGATCCTCTCGCAAAGATGATTGACATCCTTGCCCTTGAAATTGAAAAACTCAGAATTAACCTTGCCAAGGGCACCCAGTACCAGACAAACCTTACGGTTGAGGATATCGTTACCATGTGCGGTTTCCCAAAAAACGACAAGGCAAAAGCCATCTTAGCTTTCCAGAGCTGCAGAATCGTAAAAATCGTAGGCGGAAAGATTTTTATTCCGGATTGTCTTGAGCTTGTTAAACAGGCTGCCTTCTATCGAAAACAGGCTTCCAGGGTAAAATAAGTTTTATGAAAAAATTATTGCTTTTAGTCCTTGCCTCTTTCTTTTCTCTGCAGCTTTTTTCCCTTCCGAACGGTTTTTCTTCGGCCCGACTTGGCATGGAAATAGATGCGCTCAAAGAGGCCCTTAAAAAAGACCATCAGTTCGGCTATCGTGGCGACCGTGATGTTTCCCTGTCTCCTTCGGACGGCCAGTTCCTTATAGAGACCAACGGCTCACAGTTCGGTTTTTCTTTCCTTGAGCGATGCTGGTTTCAGTTCTCAAACGACAAGCTTTATATAATCACCCTTAATCTTGACCGCACCAAGCTTGACCATTATTCGGTTTTCTCAAAGCTCTGCGAAAAATACGGAAATCCCGATGAGCTTTCCCCGCAAAAGTCTGTCTGGCGTGACGATAATGTGATTCTTTCTCTCGAAAAACCTCTCACCCTCAAATATACCGATGCAAAGGCTTTTGAGAGCAAAACTAAATCGTCAAATGTTCAGAAAACCACTGCTGAGAATGCCAGGGATGAATTTTTGGACTCACTGTAATTTAATATGAAAAAATCTTTCTTTTTGTTCGCAATTCTGTCATTCTGTTTGCTTTCGGCCTGCAGTGCAAAGCCGAATCTTCCTGTGAAAAAGCTGGTTATCGTAAATTCCGAGGAAAAGGAAATCGTCGTAAAGGCGGAGATTGCCTCGACTTTTGAGGAAAGACAGCATGGGTTTATGTTCCGCCAGAATATTCCTGACGGAACTGGAATGCTCTTTGTCTTTGAGCATGAGCAGATTCTTGATTTCTGGATGAAGAACACTCCTCATCCTCTTTCAATTGCCTATATCGATAAAAACGGCAGAATCCGTGATATTTTTGATATGACACCCTTCAGCCTGGCGAACGTGACGAGCAGTGCGAATGTGCTTTATGCGCTCGAAGTTCCGCAAGGCTGGTATGACAAAGTGAATGTCAGGGTTGGTGACAAATTAAAGCTGAACTTCTAAACATCCAGTTTGCTTAGCTCGAGGGCGGCGATTTTGTCGTCCGGGTCGATTTCAAGGACTGTCTGGAAATAACCTGCGGCAAGGGAAGGATTTCCTTCTTTGAGCGCAAGGTATCCAAGATTCGAGATGATTTTTGTGTTCTCGCTGTCCTTGACCAGTGCCTTTTCGAGGAGTTTTTTTGCTTCCTTAAGGTTTCCCTGCTCCAGAAGACAGATTGAAAGCTCGTTGTAAGTGTCACTTGTTTCACCGCCTTCGAGGGTGAGGGCCTTTTCGAATGCCATTTTTGCCTCGTCATAGCGGCCGAGCTTTCTCATTCCCCAGCCCAGCATGAACCATGCGTTCCATACATTCGGGTTGCGCTCGATGAATTTTCGGATTTCTTCCAGACCTTTTTCTTCTTCGCCACGGTTAATCAGATCGTAGGCGGCCTTGAAGTGGTCGTCGTCCATGTTTCGGTTTGCTATGTTGTCGAGAATCTGCTGGGCACGGTTCTTTTTGTAGATTCCGTTTTCTCCAAGATCCTCGTCCTTGATGTCGCAGGTAAGGGCAAGGTAGGTTTCAAAGACATCTTTTGCGTCCTTGTAATTATGCTGCTTGAGGTAGAAGAATCCTGCGTTGAAGAATGCGTCTGGAAGGGCAGGTTCTGCTTCGAGGGCCTCCCGGTAATAGTTGAGGGCATCCTCATCATAAGCGTCGGCATCGTCATGAAGACCTGAGCGGCGGTAAGAGTCTGCCCGCTGGTCAAAGAAAAGCGCCATGTTCAGGACGATTGTCATATCTTCAGGGTCGAATCCTCGAAGGGCCCGGAAAATCTCTTCTGCAAGATCAAAATCCTCATTCTTTGCCTTGAGAATCGCTGCTTCTCCAAGCTCTTTCTTGAGGTTGGGCCGGGCATGCTTTAAGATTGAGCGGTAATAAAGGATATGCTCGTTTTTTGAATCATAAGCCATGATGGTAAGAAGACCTGCAAGAATCTGCTCTTCCGTGAGGGACTTCATGTCGAAGGTGCCCGGAGCATCGCTGTCTTTTTTTTGTACCGGAAGGGGAATCGTAGTGTCGAGTTTAAATGCTTTGTCGGAAAGCGAAAATCCCTCTGGAATATCGATGAAATAAACAGAGTCCAATGGAGAAACTGGGTTCATAAAAACTCCTGAAAAGTGTGTGATGTTTGATTTTTATTTGCCCATCATTATAGGGCACAAGGGCATTTTATACCACCCTTGTATTAGCCCCGGAGCCATGATAATTATGAATTATGCGTTTATTGGGCAGATGATGCTTGAGCTGCCTGGTCTGCCAGGGAAGATGGCTGAGCTTCTGCGCTGGCGGCCGGAGACTCTGTGGAAGCAGCCTGCGCTGGAGCCGTTCCTTCTGCAGCTTTTGGAGCCTGTTGCTCAGAAGCTGCCTGGTCTGCCTGTGAAGATTCGGCTGCTTCTTCTGCCTTCTTTTCGCTTGCCGCTTCCTGGGCTGCTTTTTGCTGAGCGATCTGCTCGGAAGAAGAAAGCTGGATTTTTCGGACCGCCGTGAGGTAGCTGTTCAGGTGCATTTTGAATGAAAGCGGGAGAGTGCTTTCGTCGAATTTGAGGCTTGCGAGACAGATATCCTTGCGACCCTGAATCAAATCTGCGGAGACTACAGTGCCACGGATTGAGAGAATTTCACTTGGTTCGTTGAATTCGAGGCGGAGAATGGCCTCTTTGCCTGCAAGGTATTGTGAAAGACCGATAAGAATAACCCTGGCACCAGAGAATGAGATGTCTCGGACTACGCAGTGGCGTGGAACGCTCTGAACGATGACATTGCACTCTTCTTTTGCGAGGCTGAGCTTGCGTTTTGAATCGTCGTTGATAGGAATTCGCTCTTCACGGCGGCGGATTGCGTTTGCGTTTGCTTCGAGGAGACGGCCACAGATTTCGATGAGGTCATCTGGCGGACGAGCCGCAAACTGAAGCGTTACGATTACCAAATCCTTTGAATTCATGTAAGGACGGATTTCGGCAACTCGTGAAGAAACAAGGAATGTAATGATGCCGTCGCCTTCCTGCTCGTTGAAGCAGAAGCGGATGTTTGCCGTAGGGTTGTTTTTTGCGGCAAGCGCCTGGAATGCACCACCTTTTGTTCCTACAATAATCTTGGCGTGCTGGAACGATGTTGAGTTGATGATACAAGGCCACTGTCCGCCATTGCACTTTACATATACCTGACGCGGGTCAAGCCCCAGCGCACGGATAATGTCTTTTGTGAAAGTTATTTCAGTGTCGCGGTATTGGTCATAATATCTTGTAAGTTGTTGGCTAGTAGCAATTCCCATAACCTTAATAATATCTTATAAAACCGTTGTCGTCAACAAAAACGAGCCACAAAAAACTTTCGTGTAAATGAATCAGTTGAAGCCCAGAAAAACGGCATTTTTCCTTAGGGCCGGGTAAGAGAGCATGTTTTTCTGATTTATAAAGAGTGATGATGAGCCGCCACCGTCCATTTCCATTGCGTTTTTTACCCCCAAAGCGAGCAGAACATCTGCGCACTCCGGGTAAGACAGCCCGTGGCTTTTTGACCATCTTTCTCCTTCTACTATAAGAAGATAGAGAGTTTTTCCGTCGGCTGAAAGCCCGACTGCTGTCCTTGAGTCATTGCTTCGCCATGAAAATTCTTCTTTCTGGCCATCAGTAAGAATCGTGAAAAAACCTCCGAATGCATAGTCGGAGCCTTCAAGGGCTTCTTTTGTCTGGTTTTTGATTATCTTCCCGATATAACCCTGGTCTGTCCTGTACAGGCAGAGGGCGCTGTATCTTTCGACCGGGGAGGCCAGCTCCTTCTTTTCTACGATGTGAATCCCGCAGATTCTTCTTGTACTGGTGATTTTGGCTATAGAATCCCACTTTCCGTTTTTTCCTCCAAAAGGGGCAGTGTTTATTGTTACCGTGGAATTGTATTTTTTGGAGAAGCTTTTTGCCCTGAGGCCGGTGAAGTAATTAGCCGTTTTTCCGTTTTTTTGTGCAAAGTCATTTTCTGACTGGGGAAAAGTGACTATTGATATATTATTGTTCGCAAGGTTGATTTTTACGCAGTGATAGCGGACGGGGTAGGCCTTGTTCTCATAGAAAAAGTATTCGGCCCATTCTGCATTTTCGATTTTCTCCCATTTGATTTGCTCTCCGGAAGGAACATAGAGGCTTGGATCCCTTTCTTCATAAAAATCGGCAGGAATTACAGCATGGTTTGAGGCGCAGGAATTTGCGAAAAATAGTGTGATTAACGAAAACAGCAGAAAAGATGATTTTTTTAAAATATGACTTTTTTTCATAAATCCCGCCCGTGAAGTCAGGTGCTAATAAAAAAACCTCTGCTTTTGCAGAGGTTGTAATCCTTAGTAAGATGAACGAGAGTCGTGTGATTTACGAGTCTTCTTCATCATTTTGCGCTGAAGAGTCTTGTTCTTGCGGTTAAGGATTGTAGATGGCTTTTCGTAGTACTCACGCTTTTTGTATTCGCGGATGATACCTTCTTTTTCAACCATTCTCTTGAAACGTTTGATTGCTTTTTCAAGGTTCTCTGTTTCTTCAACCAAGATTGTTGCCATTGTGTGTTCACCTCCTCACTACCGAAGAATCCGTAAGTTCGGCTAATATATCAGAAATCATAAAATATTTCAAGAGTTTGTACCCAAAGTCTGGAGAATTTCTTTTTGAGCGACCGTATCCTTTTCCTGTTTTTTTCGGTTCATCTCCATTACGAAACTGATGAAGTAGTCCTCTATTGTTTTGTGAGGACCCGGTATATTGAGCCTCTTTCTTGCCCGGGCATTGTCACGGCGGAGTGAATACTGCTGGTAGAAGTCCCGGTAATCCTCTCCCACATTTGTCTTTACATCTGTGCCAAGGAAATTTGAGACCTCGTTACGGCTGATTGCTGCAATTCCCCGCTCGCGGAGTATGTTTTTTAGCCTTGTAATCTGCTCGTATGAGATTCCGAAGAGAAATTCTTCCATTGCCTGATTTACCCCGGGTTCTCCCAGCATGGTTTTGATGAACTGCGACCACTGCTCGTCGAGCTGGAATGAAATCATCACAAGCTCGCTTGTACCCATCATCGTGCCGAAAGCCGGAGCCAGGCGGGTGCGTGCCTGCCATACAGACTGAAGAACCGGGGAGATGTCCGTGATATTCTGATCGGCCCGATGTTCCCAGAGAAGGAGAAGCGATATCGCGAGCTGTCTTCGGGAATCCATTGACAGGCTTGTATCACGGATAAGGTTGAGATAGACATCTTCGGCCAGAAGAAGGAACATCATTGAGATTGTCTCGTCACGGATTGCCTTTATGAGTTTTGTGTCAAGTTCCGATTCCCTGGCCAGCTTTTCCATTGATGAGAATGTATGCAGTTTTGCGACAAGAAAACCTTTTCCCAGCGTTGCCTTGGATGGAAGCTGGAGGGTTGTGTCGCCCTCTCGGTTTGAGTGTATGAGAGAATCAATCAGTGATGTCGGGGTTCGTGTGCCTCCTGTGAGGTTTGCCCGCTCCAGGAGGGATGGAAAGTTTGCTATTGCCGCCGCAAGCTTTTTAAGGTCTTCGATTCGCCTGTTGAAAACGGTAAGGCTGTCGTTCTGAGATTCGGACAGGTTTGTGCGGAGGGCTTTGACAAGTTCTCTCTGCTTTTCGGTAAAAATAACGATACCTGTATCGACGGAACTTGGAGATTGATCTTCTTCCGGGAAGAATTCGTTTATATCAATAGAAGTAAATTCTGTGTTTGTCATATTCTTCTTAGAGCTTTGATTATACCACAGATTTCGCTAATTTCAACATTCTTTATTGCCGATTGTAAGAATATGAAGAATTATGTCCTTTTGATTTTTATGATGTTTTCTTGTCTCACAGGCGCTTTTGCGGCTGACGATATGCTGATTCATCCCGAGGATATCCGTCTTGTCTATGATGACGGAGCTGACTTCTCGACTTCGCCCGGATATCACCTTTATATAAGGAAGAAAAGCGGAATTGAGTCAGTAATGCTCGTTGAGACTACGAAAGACCCGGAAGGAAAAGAGGACAATTATTCTTACCGTGCGCTTGACTACAATTCTGTAAACGGAGATGAAGTCCGCTATCTTGACGGAAAAGTTCTTGATTCAAAATATTCTAAGTATTCTCTTATTGATTCAACAGCTGAGCCGGATCCTGTTTTCGGGAAGGCCTTCCATATTTTTATTCCGTCTGAGCTTGCTTATGGCTATCCCTGGTCAAGGAACGGGCTCGTAAAAATCGGCCGCGGAACTTTTATTAACATCCGTTCCTTTGAGAAAAAATACGGCGACTATTCGGGAAATTATGCCGACAATGCCTATATGTTCGATTTGGGGAAGCCGGTCGTAAAGGAAAAAACTCTCCCGCCGCCAGAAAAAAAAGAAGAGCCTTTACCAGCTCCGATTGAGGAGCCTGAGGTCATAGTTCTTACTGATGATTACAATCCTGTTGCCGCAGAGACTTTCAGAAACATAGCAGCCTTTGGTGGCGGTGAGATGGTCTATTCAAAGGGACCCGAGACTCTGCCGGATGACATTATGGCAGCTCTTGACAGGATCAGGAACAAGGACAGGGCCGATGTTGTTTTTGCGATTGACACCACCGGCAGCATGAAAGATGACATACAGAAGCTGCGTGAGGTCTGGGTTCCGCAGCTGATTGAAAAGGTCAAGGAATACAATGATTTGCGTCTTGGTCTTCTGCTTTACCGTGATTACGGCGACACCTACCGGTACATGAATCTTCCTGTAAAGAAATTTGATTTCACCCGTGATGTCGCTACGCTGAAAAAAAATCTCAACAGTTTCTATATATATGGAACGGAAGGAGGGGATATTCCTGAGGCGGTTTATGAAGCCTTGTATGCCTCCATGGAATATTACAATTGGCGCCCTGATGCTGAGCGCAAGGTTATCCTGATTGGTGATGCTGAGCCTCATCCTCGTCCAAGGGGCAGCGGAAAGTATTCAAAAGACTTGGTCGCAAAGATTTCCGAAGAAAAGGGAATTATGATTGATGCGATAATCGTCCCGGACAATAAAAAAGACAGGGGAAGATAAAAAGGACAGGGGGAATAAAAAAATCGAGTTTTTAGGTTGTAGAATAATGCAAAAAACGGGCGGAATCGGGGTTCCAAAACAAACTCGCCTGAGCTTTGCTCACTGCGAAGTTTGATTTTGGGTTCCCGATGGGAGCCCGTTTTTTGATTTAGTCAACAAAATCCCAAAACTCGATTTTAGTTATTTTTCTCTTTGATTTTGTTCATTTCGAGCTGTGCGAGCTTGTGATATGCACCAGGAAGGGTTCCCGGCTGGGCGTTCGCATAGATGTCCAGGATTTCCTGCAGGACGACTTCTGCCTTGGAGTAATCTTTTTGCTTCATGTACAGATGCCCGATTTCGTAAGAAGCCTCAAGGTAGACTGCAGGTGTGTCGGCGAATCGTTCCGTGACGGCATTGTAATACATGAGGGATGCCTTGTAGTGTCCGTTCTCAAATTCAGACTGACCCTTCTGGATAAGTTCCTGGGCTGTCAAATCTTCCGGAATCTCTTTTGGTACTGATGAGCAGGATACGAAAATGGCCGCAAAAATTGCGACGAAAAGGATTTTTTGAATTGTGTTTTGTTTCATATGCTCATAATAACAAATCAAACGAAAAAAGGAAACACTGCAAGTTTTGAAAGTCTGTTACTTTCTGCGTTCTTATAAATAGTATCGTTGAATATATCTCCTTTTTTTGATAAACTCTGTCCATCACTTTTTTTGGAGATTTTTATGTCTACACCATTGGAAAATTACCTTTCGTCTTGCGGTGGAAAACCTACTGCCGCAATGTGCGCTTATGTTGCAAATCTTCAGCAGGTCGCTTCGGTTAATCCGAAAATTGCGGCTTCTGTCGTGAATGAGATTCAGAATCAGCGAAGCCACCTGAAGCTCATCGCTTCTGAGAACTATTGTTCTCTGGCTGTTCAGGCTGCTATGGGCAACTTGCTCACTGATAAATATGCTGAAGGTTATCCTGAGCACCGATATTACGGCGGCTGTGTGAATGTTGACGCCGTTGAGATGGAAGCGGCTCATGAGGCAGAGGAACTTTTCGGGGCTGACTACGCTTATGTTCAGCCACACTCTGGTGCAGACACAAACCTCGTCGCTTACTGGGCGATTCTTTCCGCTAAAGTTGAGACCCCGACCCTTGAGGAGCTTGGCGTAAAATCTTTGAATGACTTGACTGCAGAGCAGTTTGCTGAGCTTAGAAAACGCTTCGGAAACCAGAAACTCATGGGACTGGACTATTCTTGCGGCGGCCACCTTACTCACGGCTACAAAATGAATGTCTCTGCCCGAATGTTCGAGAGCCATCCTTATGGTGTTGATAAAGAAACAGGTCTTCTTGACTACGATGCAATCGAAAAACAGGCAATGGAAGTCAAACCTCTCATTCTTTTGACAGGTTATTCAGCTTATCCTCGAAAAATCAACTTCAAGCGTTTCCGTGAAATCGCAGACAAGTGCGGAGCAGTCCTCATGGTAGACATGGCTCACTTCGCAGGTCTGGTTGCCGGAAAAGTCTTCACAGGTGATTACGATCCTGTAAAATGGGCAGATGTCGTCACAACCACTACTCACAAGACTCTTCGTGGTCCTCGCGGTGCTATGATTCTCTGCAAAAAAGAATTCGCTGACTATGTGAACAAAGGATGCCCGATGGTTTTGGGCGGACCTCTTCCACATGTAATGGCAGCAAAGGCCATCGCTTTCAAAGAGGCAAATACACCGGCTTATCAGGAATACGCAAAGCGCGTCGTCGCAAACGCACAGGCTCTGGCAAAAGCACTTCAGGACTTGGGCGTCCGATTGCAGACAGATGGCACGGACAACCACCTCATGCTTGCAGACGTTACTTCTTACGGCCTTACAGGAAAACAGGCTGAGGCTGCAATGTTCGAGTGCGGCGTCACAGTAAACGCAAACGCCCTTCCATATGACAAAAACGGTGCATGGTGGACAAGCGGCCTGCGCCTTGGAACTCCTGCCCTCACAACTCTTGGCATGGGCGAGAGCGAAATGAAGGAAGTCGCTTCAATCATTGACCAGGTTCTCAAAGGAACAAAACCAGGCCTTACAAAAGAAGGCAAACCTGCAAAAGGCAAAATTGACCTCGATCCGGCAGTAAAAGAAGCCGCTTCAAAACGAGTTCAGGCCCTCTTGAGCAAGTTCGTCTTGTACCCGGAACTCGACCTCGATTTCCTTAAAAAGGAATTTGTGAAATAAAATTTAACCACAGATTACACAGATGTCACAGATTATAATTTTTTATCTGTGTAATCTGTGTAATCTGTGGTTTATTTTTTGTTAAAAATTCTCTCTGTGAGCTCTGTGGTCTCTGTGAGGAATTTTTATTTCAGCATGGACTTGCTTATTTGATATTTACTTCCGCATGAGTGGCAGATTACTTCCAGCGGATCAGGATTGTGGGCGATTATGTCCTCTAGCTCGGCCTTTGGAAGGTGCTTTATGTGGTTTGCGAAAGTCTCTGCGCTGCAGGGGCAGTCAAAGATTATGTCACGGTTTAAGACAGCCGTTGGCTTGAATTCCCTGAAGAGACCGTAAATCACATCTTCCATGTCGCCGCCGTCACTGAACCATTTTCCG
>CAMOEE010000059.1 GCA_946611835.1 uncultured Treponema sp.
AAAAAACAGGAGAACACAATGATTACAGTCAGCGATGTATCACTTCATTTCAGCGAAAAACCGCTTTTCAAAGACGTAAATATTAAATTCACGGCAGGAAACTGCTACGGAATCATAGGCGCGAACGGTGCGGGAAAATCAACATTCCTCAAAATCCTCTCAGGCGAGCAGGAGCACGACACGGGCGAGATTTTCATGACACCGGGCGAGCGAATGGCCGTCTTGAGCCAGGATCACTTCGCCTTCGATTCTTTCAGCGTAAAGGACACTGTAATGCAGGGCTACCCCAAGCTTTACGAGGTCTCAAAGGCAAGGGACGAGATTTATTCAAAGGCAGACTTCACCGAGGAAGACGGAATCAAATCGGCTGAGCTTGAGGCTGAATTCGGCGAGCTGGGCGGCTACGAGGCGGAGAACCAGATTGAGCAGATGCTCTCAGGCCTGGGTCTTGAAGAAAAATTCCACGACAAGATGATGAGCGAGCTTGACGAAAGCCAGAAAGTCCGGGTTTTGCTTGCCCGCGCCCTTTTCGGAAACCCGGACATTCTCATCCTAGACGAACCTACCAACGGTCTTGATTTGGAGTCAATCAACTGGCTTGAAGACTTTTTGCTTGATTTTGAGAACACGGTCATCGTCGTAAGCCACGACCGCCACTTTTTGAACACAGTCTGTACCGTCACCTGTGACATCGACTACGGAAAAATCACCCAGTTTGCGGGAAACTACGACTTCTGGTATCAGATGAGCCAGATTCTGCAGAAACAGGCCCGGGATCAGAAGAAAAAGAACGAGGAAAAGGCAAAAGACCTCAAGGAATTCATCCAGCGATTCGCATCAAATGCGGCAAAATCACGCCAGGCGACCAGCCGAAAGAAGGTCTTGGAAAAACTGGAGCTGGAGGATTTGCCGGTCACAAGCCGAAAATTCCCTTATGTTCACTTTGCCACAGACCGGGAAATCGGAAACAATGTTCTGGAATGCCGCAAGCTCAACTCAAAGGACGAGGACGGAATTCAGCTTCTTAAAGATTTTGACTTCAAGGTCAACCGAACTGACAAAATCGCTTTCGTGGGAGTAGAGCACAAGGCAATTTCATCTCTGTTCGACATCATTTCAGGAGAGGCAAAAGCTGACTCAGGAGAGTTCTTCTGGGGACAGACGACCAGCAACACCTATCTTGCCCGTGACAACAACAAATATTTTGACAACGACATGAACATCACCGAATGGCTCAAGCAGTTCTCAAAGGAGCAGGACGACGCCTATGTCCGTGGCTTCCTTGGGCGAATGCTTTTCAGCGGTGATGAGTCTCTCAAAAAGGTAAAGGTCTTGTCCGGCGGCGAAAAGGTGCGCTGTATGCTCTCGAAGATGATGCTGCAGAACGCAAATGTATTGATTCTCGATGACCCGACAAATCACCTTGACCTGGAGGCAATCGAGTCTTTAAACCAGGCGCTCGTACAATTCCCCGGCGTAATCCTCTTCACCAGCCACGACCACGAGTTCATCCAGACAATCGCTAACCGGGTTGTGGAAATCACACCGAAAGGCGTTATTGACCGCATGATGCCTTTTGATGACTACATGGCCGACGAGCAGGTCAAGGCTCTGCGAAAGGAATACTACGAGGGCAGCGACAGAAAAATCAAGTTCTAAAAATAGTTTGAAAAAAGTGCCATGCAGTTATATAATGACTGTATGGCTTTTTTTGACAAAATGGAGAATTACGACAGGCTTTTGAGCAAGGCCGTGAACAGCGTGAATCCGCTCATGGTCTTCTGTAATCTTTCCGCTGATTCCTACCAGATAATTTCTTACAGCAAAAATGTGCTCGATGACTCCCTCAGCTATTCCGGAAGATTCAGCACCTTCACTTTAGAAATCCTAAAATCAATAATCAATAAAGACTATGCAGCTCTCTTCTCTGCAAATTTCAACCGTGAAAAAATCCTGGACCGAATAAAGGACAACGACTCGCCCATAACACTGCAGTTTCCATATTATCTTAAAGAGAAAAAAGAGCAGTGGATTGAGCTGCAGATGATTTTCGTCGGCTCAGATTCCTCATCGAACGATGTCGAGGCAATCATACTCGGCAAGAACATAGACGAGGAAAAACGAAAGGAAGGGGAAAGCAAACGAAACGAGGAATTTCTTGCCATGCTGGCAAGCGAATACTCAAATGTCTACTCAGTAAACCTGGACTCGAAGGAATTCTTCACATTTAATACATCAGAGCGAATCTTAAAGAAAATAGGGAACATACTAAAGTCGAAGATTTTCTTTGAGGAAGCCCTGAAATTCTACGCTGAAAAATGTACTTTCGAGGAAGACAAGGAAGATTTTCTTGAGCACTGCTCCATGGATTACATAATAGAGCAGCTTTCGACCAAGGACAGGTTCTCATTCCGCTACAGAAACGACTCCAACCACTACTGCGAGATGAAATGCGTAAAGGTCGGGGACTGGTCAAAAGAACGAATGGTAGTTTTTGGCTTTGCGGTAAAAGACTCGGAAATCCGCCGTGAGATGAAGGCCCAGAAGGAACTAAGGGAAGCAAAGGAAAGGGCAGAGAAGGCAAACGCCAGCAAAAGCGAATTTCTGGCAAGGATGAGCCATGACATACGGACTCCAATCAACGGTGTAATCGGAATGACGGAGCTTGCAATAAAGAATATGTTCCATCCCTACAAAGTAGAGCAGTGCCTGAACAAAATAATGACGGCCGCATTCCACCTGAATATGCTCGTGAACGACATCCTGGACATGAGCCATATCGAGAGCAAAAAGCTTGAGATCGCTCACAAACCCATGAACATAATCTCCCTGGCTGACGGCTGCCTGTCTATCATCGAGGGCCAGCTTGTTAACCGAAACATCAAAATCATCACTGAATTCGATGACTTCAAGCATCCCTTCCTTTTGGGCGATGAGCTTCACATGAGGCAGGTTCTCGTGAACATTCTCGGGAACGCAGTGAAATTCACACCGGACGGCGGGAAAATCATATTCAGAATCAAAGAACTCTCTTCCGGATACAAGACAATCACATACAGGATGGAAGTTGAGGACACGGGAATCGGAATGAAACCAGAATTCCTGAATCACATCTGGGAAACTTTCTCCCAGAAAGAGGGAGGGGCAAGGAGCGAATACAGGGGAGCGGGACTGGGAATGCCGATTGCAAAATCCCTGGTCGAGCTCATGGGCGGAACAATCAGCGTCAAATCAAGGCTTAACGAAGGAAGTGTATTCACGGTCGATGTACCCTTCGCAATTGACGACAGGACCGAAACCGTACGCAAAAACGAGATGAGCGAAGTTGAGAACAGCGAGACCCTCATCGGATCAAAAATACTTCTCGTAGAGGACAATGAAATCAACAGACAGAGTGCGAAGGAGCTTCTTGAGGCTGACGGAGCGACCGTGACCACAGCTGAGAACGGAAGAATCGCATTAAAACTCTTCTCAGAATCAAAACCGAACCATTACGACGCAATCCTCATGGACATAATGATGCCGGTAATGAACGGGATCGAGGCGACAAAGGCAATCCGGTCACTGGACAGGAGCGATGCAGCAATAACTCCTATCATAGCCCTTACCGCGAACGCTTTTGAGGAAGATGTCAGGAAATCCCTTGCAGCCGGAATGAACGCGCACCTGACAAAACCGATTGAAATCTCCAGGGTAATAAAAACCCTCATCAGGTGCATGAGGCAAAAATCACTCAAGCAGGCAGAGGCCATAAATGAACTTATATCAAGCTCAAGCAACAAAGACAGTCTTACAGGAGTAGGAAACGAGCATGCTTTCAGCGAAACAAAAAGTGCCATTGACGAAGAAATCAAAAAGAACCCGGAATTCGAAATAGGTCTTTTCGTCTGCAGTATCTCAGATCTTCACAAAGTCAACGACAAGCTGGGGCATGAGACCGGAGACAGCGCCATTATCAGCCTCTGTAAGCTCATCTGCGACAGTTTCAAGCACAGCCCGGTATTCAGGACGGAAGGCGATAAATTCACAGTAATACTTCAGGGAATCGACCTGAATAACTCTGATTTGCTCATAGAAAATTTCAAGTCAAGGCTCTTGCAGCTTCTCGCAGGTCCTATGCCTTTCAGCGTCGGGACCGGCTTTGCAAGGTTCATGCCGCAGGAACAAAAGAGCCTGGCGCAGGTTTACAAAAAGGCTGAAAAGGAAGCTATGAAAAACAGCAAGAGCCGAAAATAGGATGTGGGGAAAAAGCTTTCACTAAAAAAGGGGGGGGGCGTCAGATAGGGAAATAGTGACGCTTACGAGTAGTTTTTCGGATGTTTTGGGTAGACAGAATACGCATTATAGAAAGTAAAATACAGAAAAGATTTCCATCCTTGAGTCAAATTCCTTTACAATACAAGGACTTATTTCTTCTTTGAGGCTTTCTTTTCCATGAGCTTATCACGCTGTTCGATGAGCTGCTTGTTGACCAGGGCAATCCGCTCGTAAAGGTCAAAATACGAAATGGCATTGTCACTGGCACTGGTCATGTTGGCCTCAGGACTGAGAATCTTCTCCTTGAAGCGGGCGTTAATCTCAATCATCTCGGAATGTTTTTTCATCGATTCAAGGGAAGACTGATATGCGGCGTTTATCTCGCTTGTCCATCCAGTGATGTCAGGTTTTGCCAAAGTCTTGATTTTGTGAATGGTGACGATTTCCCAGATTTTCTTTCCGAAGTGCTCCTCAAGCGCGTTACGGAAAGGCCGGTCTTTCTGGAACAAAAGCTTCGCTGTAATCTTTCTGCCATCATTCTCATCAACAGTAAAGGCACACAAAGAATTCTCTTCCAGGAAAGGCTTCGCTGCCTCAGAAGCAAAAAAGCCCTTCACTTCCTCTGAACTGCATTTGAAAGTATACTCATACACATTTCCCCAAAGCCCGGTGCTCAGCGATTCCCGGCGGCGCTGGTTTGTGACAGGGAAAATATATGCCCTATGTATCTGAATCGACTGCGGAAGATGGCGGTTCAAAGCCTCAATGAAGTCTTTTTCGCTCGTATCTTCATAAAGGACGGTCGAGGCAATCTCTGCGTCAGAAGAAATACCCAGGGACAAGGTTGAGGCGAATTCGAGGCGCGGAAGCGGGTTAAAGCCCGTCGTGTATATGACAGGAAGAGAGCATTTTAGGAAAGCCCGGTTGAAGAATTCGACCTGAGAAAGATGGGAGATATATTCCCCGCCGTTTTTCTTGGTGAATTCAAAAATAACTCGGTACATGACCGGAATATTCCACTCCGGGTAGACAGAACTATTACCATCCTGTTCACTTTTTTGTACATCTTGAGGCTTATTATCAATATTTACGCAGGTCTTATTGTTGCAGACTCCGCAGCGGTGATCACAGTTGGGCATACATTTCGGTGTAAGCTCTTCTTTCTCATGCTTTTCCCATTCTTTTTTGTAGAAATTTTTGGCAACTCCGAGAGAAACATTGTCCCAGGGAAGAGCCTCATCCTTGCTTCGCTCTCGAAGAATCGATTCCTTTACATCAAAGTCGGCCTCGGCAAAGGCATCTTCCCAATGCTTTAGGTTTTCTTTCAGATGATTCTCCCAGGCATCAAGGCGGGCCCCCTTCTTATAAGCCGAAAGAATCACCTTCCCTGCCCGCTTGTCTCCGCGAGAAAGAAGACCTTCAAGATAACTGGTGTTTATGTCGTGGGTTCCGACATGGAATTTTCCTCTTGGAAGATGCTCCCGAATATAAGATAGCTTTCTGTCGCTTTCCTCGGGGGAAATCTGCCTTACCCACTGATAGGCCGTGTGAGGTTTTGGGATAAAGGTTCCGACATTTACATTGCACTGGATTCTTGTCTTGTTCTGTAAGTCAATCAAAAAATCAACGATTGCCTTTTCTTCAGTAAGCTCCTCTGTCTCGGGGAAAGGCAGTCCCACCATAAAATAGAATTTGGCCTTGTTCCAGCCCCTTTTCTTGGCATCAAGGATAATGTCAACGAGGTGCTGGGCATAAACTTCCTTGTTGAGGCGAAGCTGCCAGGCTTCCTCAGGGGTCTCGACTGCAAAAGTAAGGCCGGACTTACGAACTTCCGATAGTTTTTCAAGCAAAGGGAGGGAAAAACTGTTCACCTTGAGGGACGGAAGCTGGAAAGAGACATTCTGGCTCTTGTATTTTGCGTTCAAATCATCAAGCAGGTTCTCGATGTCAGGATAATCTGCGCTCGAAAGCGATGTCAGGGAAATCTCCCGGTAGCCAGCAACCTTCACAAGTTTTTCAACATCATCAAAAATGAGCTGTTTTTCCTTGGCCCGCTGAGGGCGGTAATAAACTCCGGCATGGCAAAAGCGGCATCCGTTAGGGCAGCCCCGCATAATCTCAACTACGCCATGATCCTGAACGGGCTTTACATTGGGAAGCGGCATGAAGGACTCGACGGAAAGGACTTTTCCAAAATCAGCCCAGACTGCCCGGCGGGCAAGAGAGTGTCCCGTGGTCTCTTCGCTCATGTCCTCAGTCCATACGCTGGGGTGTCTTGCAAAGTGAGCAAGAATCTCGCTTCGGCCCGCCCCTTTCTTTTTGAGCTCGGCACATTCAGCGATAAGGTCAAACATTCCGCCCTCAGCTTCACCTATGAAAACAGCGTCAAAAAAATCAGAGAATGGAGCCGGGTTCGTAGATCCACAGCCTCCGGCAATCACAATCGGGTCATTCTCTCCCCTGTCCTTTTTTAAAAGCGGAACCCGCCCCAAGTCCAGGATTGAAAGTGCGCCGGTGATTCCAAGCTCATAGCCGATTGAAAAACCAATCATGTCAAGGGAATTCAAGGGCATCCCTGTCTCAAGCGTATACAGGGGGGCATCATATTTTTTCAGCAGATTCTCAAAATCGGTCTCAACGGCAAAAACCCGCTCGCACCTTATATTTTCTTTTTTGTTGAGGCCGTTGTAAATGATTTTTATAGCCTGATTTGCCATTCCAATCGTGTAGACATCAGGAAAAGCCACGCAAAAATTGAAAAGTGTGTCATTTTCAGCATGTTTTTTAACGATAGAGCCGAATTCACCGCCAGTGTAGCTGGAAGGATTCTGCACAGAGCAAAGAGAATTTCCAAAAAGTTCAAGAGGGTTTATAAGTTTCATATCATTCCTTTAAATTTAACCACAGATTACACAAATGTCACAGATTTTTATATTTCTCATACGATAATATTTCGTATTATTCTGAAAGTCGTTCATAAAACAAAATATATTATCTGTGTAATCAGTGTAATCTGTGGTTTCCTAACCTATAATCCAAATTTTCTAGACGATACGCTCATCAGAAGGCCTACGCAAATCATGGCTGTCCAAAGAGAAGAACCGCCATAGCTCAAAAAGAGAAGCGGAATTCCGGTAATCGGCATGATTCCCATTACCATCCCGACATTTACCATAAAATGAAAGACAAACATCCCGAGAATTCCTGCGGCAATCTGCATTCCGAAAGTGTTAGATGCGTTCTTGATTATGAAAATCGTGCGGATAAAAATCAAGAAATAGAGGGCGAAAACCGTCATGCAGCCGACAAAACCAAGCTCCTCAGACAAGATGCTGAAAATGAAGTCAGTGCTCTGCTCAGGCAAGAAGCGGTAATGGCTCTGAGTTCCCCTGAGGTAGCCCCGCCCCAAAAGGTTTCCAGAACCGATAGCCGTCTTCGACTGAATGATGTTCCAGCCGGCACCACGAGGGTCAGCGTAAGGGTCGATGAATACGATGAGTCGCATTACCTGATAGTCCTTGAGAACCTTTCCGGCAAAATATGAGAGAATCAGGGCACCGCAGACTATGGCCGAAAAATATGTAATCCAGTAAAAATACTTGTTGTGACGGTAGAAAAATATACCCAGGGCTGCAAGAACGCCGACCGAGCCTGTCGAGAAAATCAAAATCAGGCGCAGGGTGCTGTTGGTGAGCATACGGATAAAGATAACCGAGCTGTGAGCTATCTGACTTTCCCAAATCGGAAGAACGGTAAAAAGAATGGTCATCATTCCGCCGAGGAAGACAAAGAGAATATAGCGGACAGGAATGCCTGCTATAAAGGTCATGGCAAGGAAAATCGGGAAATATACGAGGGAAGTTCCGAGGTCAGGCTGGGCTAAGATAAGTCCCATTGGAATGAACATGATTCCAAGCGATACTAAAAAGCGCTTCCGTTGATCCTGAGTTTTTTTTGTCCTGTCAAGGTACCAGGCCAGAAAGAGTATGAATACAATTTTCGTGAATTCAGAGGGCTGAATACCGAAAGGACCGATACCAAGCCAGCTCCTCGCTCCGTTTACATAGCGGCCGAAAAGTTTCGTGAAGACAAGTACAATGCAGGCCCCTATGAACAAATGCGGCACATAGCGGGTGAAACGGCGGTAATCCAGCAGGGAAATTCCCAGCATGAGAAGAATGCCCGTTGAACCCCAGATTATCTGCTTGACATATTCAGACGAGACATTGTAGCCGTCAGAATTGATTCCAGAAGAATATATAAAAAGGATTCCGAATGTTACGAGGACAAGGACACAGAAAAAGAGGATAAAATCAAAATACTGCAGGAATTTCAAATTCAGTTTCATACTTTTTTTTTACTCCGCACGCCCCTGTGCATGTTTCCTAGAGCGAATGACATCACGGACATTTGCCGGAAGGGCGTTGACAGCCTCTTCATAAGTTTGATTGGCAAAGATTCCCTGAAAGATTATGTTAGTCGCATAAGGAGCCCACCATTCCCATTCATTGACGGCCTCGACAAGAACGACAACGACAACCTGCTCCTCGACAGGAGCATTAAAGGGCGCATAACAGGCCATCCATGAGTGCCAGTGGTCGAGGGAGCCGACCTCAGCGGTACCTGTTTTTCCGGCAATCTGAACGACTTTATTGTTGAGCGGGAAAGCCGGGGTTCCGTCAGTAATGGTATATCTCATGGCGTTCTGCACTTCCCGCCAGACTGACTCATCAATATTGGACTCATGAAGAATCTGAGGCTTAACTGACTCAATGACTTCATTTGTCGCAGGATCCCGGACTTCCTTCAAAAGATGAGGCCTGTAGATTTTTCCTTCATTTGCCACCATTGCGACCATATTGGCTATGTGAAGCGGCGTTACGAGGGTATATCCCTGTCCGATTGACATGTTCATCGTGTCACCGCCAAGCCATTTCTGATGGAAGCGGCGCTCCTTCCAGGGGGCAGTCGGAACGAAGCCTGACTGCTGGGCCGGAAGATCTATTTCAAGGCTCTCACCAAAACCGAATTCACGGGCATAAGAAGAGATTTTATCAACACCAAGATAATCACGGCCGACAATCCAGTAATAAACATCGCAAGACTGGGCAAGAGCATCCTTCATGTCAAGTTTGCCGTGACCCCATTTCTGGTGACAGTGGAATATTCGGTTTCCGTAATCTACCCTGCCGGAACACTCAATATCCTTGGAAGAAGAAAAGGCCTTCTCAGCCAGCATCGCCGTTGACATGATGATTTTAAAAGTCGATGCCGGAGGATAAGCCGCATTCACGACACGGTTCAAAAGAGGATTGTTAGGGCTTGTCGCAAGCTTGTTGTACTGAGCCGAAGCATTGTCATCATTGAAAAGATTCTGGTCGTAAAAAGGATATGAGACCATGGCCAGCACCTCTCCGTTACTGGGCCTCAAAACCACGGCGGCACCTACCCTCTCTCCCAGAGCCTTCTCGACAAGCTCCTGAATGCGCATATCGATTGTAAGGACCAGATTTTTTCCCATCTGGGGCGGCTCGACTATAGGGGCGTCAGAAAGAACATGACCACGGACATCAACCGTGCGGCTTTCCCGCCCCTGAACGCCCTGCAAAAGTGAGTCATACTGCTTTTCGATGCCGGTTTTTCCGATTATGGCGTTGGCCTTGTAGCCCTTGTTGTACATGACCTTGATTTCTTCTTTGGTGATGTCGCCCACATAGCCGACTACATGGGAAATGGAACCGGTCTCGACATAGTTACGGACAGGCTTACTTCGCCAGGAAACCCCGGGCAAGTCAGTTATATTCTCTGCGATATTTGAGATTACAGAAAAAGGAATATTAGAGCGAACCTCGACAGCTGTGTATGAGCGTCTGAGATACTGGGGAATTTTGCGGTCAATCTCATTCTTTGATATTCCCAGATAAGAAGCGAGCCTTGAAGTTACGGAATCATAATGCCCGGAAGGAATCTCAGCCGGAATCAAATCGACAGCGAAAGAATCCGTGTTGATGACCATCGGCATTGAGGCGTTCCGGTCAAAAATCTCACCCCTCTGGGCATCAATCGTCTTTACCTGACTTGAGATTGTCTGGGACTGCTTTCGGTAGACAGCGCCTTCGATTACCTGCAGTGAGAAAAGCCTCAGAATATAAACGGCAAAAATAAGGCAGATTATGAAACCAAAAATGAGGACTTTAGCGCTCTGTTCGACAGATCCGTTCTCGGACTCAAAGAATTTTGCCATTTACGAGACATTCTCCGGATTTAAAAGTAAGAGACTGCTGAACAAATCAAGGAATTTAAATACAAGCGGAGTCAGCAGGGCATTGGCCGCAAGCTCAAACAGGAAGGCCTTTGAAAGGAGAGAATAGGCCACGATTGAATCCGGGAAGAATACCGAAATAATACCGATAAGAATGACTTTTATTACTGTCGCAGAAAATCCAATCAATACAGGAAGCGCAATTCCGCTCATATTTAGAGTCTTGTTAAAGACACCCGCAAAATACCCGATAATCGTGCGCAGGAGGCAGTGAAGCCCGAAGGGGGATACGCTCAGGAAATCAAGGAAAAGGCCTGAGATAAATCCTGTTGAGACACCGAAAAGCCTTCCGTTATGAACTGAAATATAAAGGGTTACGAGCAGCAAAAAATCCGGGACAGCAGGAAGAAAAAGCATATTCGAAAGAATAGCCGTCTCAAAAATAACGAAGCAGAGAAGAATCATAGCAGAAAAAGAAAAAGACTTTAGCATCGCTCCCCCTACTTTACCTGGCCGATAAGAGCCGGATTAAGCTCCATGCGGTCAGAAACAATCACCATTTCTATTCGTGAGAAATCAATAATCGGTGTGACCTTTATGTTCAGCGAAGAATCATAATCAAGAACCTGAATATCGGAAATAGAACCGATTGGAATGTCTCCGATATAGTTACCGCCCTCACCGCTGGTTACAATCATGTCTCCAATCTGAAGCTCGTTGAGTACACGCTTTTTGATATAGCTCATGCTCAGCGGAACCTCTGATGAGCCGTTACCGCTCACAAGACCTATATCCCTCGTGTTCTGAATTCGGGCTGAGACCGAGCATTTTGAGTCATAAATAGGCATTACAAGGCTCGTTCCGACACCGACAGTAACGACCTTGCCGACAAGCCCCACGATACCGCCCTGAACTGCAAGGACCGGCATGTTCTTTCGGATTCCGTGCCTGGTTCCCTTGTTGATTGTAAAGGCCGAGTAAAGGCTGTCCGGGTTGCGGCCGATAATCTCAGCCGGATAATTCTTTTCTTCAAATGTGACTGAAAAATCAAGCTGTTCCTTGAGCCTTTCGTTTTCCTTTCTGATGTCAGTGTTGTTCCGCTGCAAAATCTCGTAGTTCTTAAGGCGCTCAGTAAGCTCCCGGTTTTCCTCACGGAGACGGGCAAGCTCATGCACGGCATTAAAGGTGTTCCCGACACCATTGGCGACGGCACTTACTCCCTTCTGCATTGAAGAAAGAAGAGTAAACCCAAGGCTTTGGAAATTGATGACAAAACCACCCGAGTGAAATGCCAGCATTATGCCGGAAAAAAGCACGAAAACTATGAGCAGAATTTCAGATAAACCGAATCTAAAAGAATGTTTTGGAGAGGCCATGCTTATTCTTTTTTAGTCGTTGAGGTTGTCGTAGATAGCCCTGTCAGAAGACATATCCTTGAACAAATCAAATGCCTGACCGGCACCAAGAGCGACGCATTCAAGCGGTTTTTCGACAAGAATGACCGGAACGCCTGTCTCCTTTGAGATGAGTTTAGGCAGGCCCTTGAGCATGCTTCCGCCACCGCTCATTACGATACCGCGCTCAACGATGTCTGCGGCAAGTTCCGGAGGTGTCTCGCCCAGAGTGACCTTGATAAGGTCTACGATTTCGTTTACGGTTGATTTTAAAGCCTCACGAACCTCTACGCTGTCAATCTCAAGGCGGCGGGGAAGACCTGTGATTGCGTCATTACCCCTGACTTCCATCTTGTCGATTCCCTTGTCCTTGTCAGATAGGGCGTTTCCGATCTGAATCTTGAGCCGCTCGGCAGTCTGCTGACCAATCTTGAGGTTATGAACATTGAGGATGTATTTTACGATTGCCTCATCGAATTTGTCGCC
>CAMOEE010000060.1 GCA_946611835.1 uncultured Treponema sp.
CTCGAAGTAGCGGCGAAGCTGTTTTTCGAGGATGTTGTAGTAAGCCTTTACCTTCTGCTTTTCTACAAGGTGCAAAGCATAATCAGATGCTTTCTTTGTTTTTTTGAAAGCTGGTGAACCAGCTCTGTCCATTGCCTTTGGGTGTCCGCAAACATTGACACCAAGTCTTCGACATTCCTTGAAACGAGGATTGCGTCGTGTAGCCATTTTGTGCTCCTAAAAATAGTTTAATCAAGGCAGATTCTAAGTTAGCCGCAAAGAATAAGTTGCTTGATTTTTCAAAGTTTTGACATTCTATCAGTTTGATGATTTTGAATCAATACAGCCGATTGAATTTTCTATCAAAAAAATACAAGTTCTTCCATTAAATTAATATAAAAGTCCCTTTCATCCGATAATACAAAATAGAGCAGGTTTTGAATCTTTTTATGGGGGATGCAATTATGTTAAAGAAAATTTTATACGCTTCTATATCCATAACACTCTGTCTTTCGCTCTTTTCCTGCCTGGAAAAGAGCAAAGAAACTGATGACAGGGAAATCACCCTTGTAATGGCAGAGGTTAATCCGGAGGACACTATCGCCGGCCAGACAGACATGGCTTTCAAGGAAAAAGTCGAGGAACTCTCCGGGGGCAAAATTAAAATAGACCTTCAGTGCTCAGGAATTCTTGGAGATGTGGATTCGGTTATGAATCTGATGATGAGGCCTAACTCAACGATTCAGATTCACCGGATGTCAGCCGTAAACATGGCAATCTACGGATGCAAAAAGACTTCCCTATTATCTGTTCCTTTCACATTCTCGAACAAGGAGCATTTCTGGAACTTCGCAAAATCAGAGACGGCGGCAAAGCTTCTTGAGGAACCGTCAGACATGGGTCTGGGAATCAAAGGGCTATTCTTCGCAGAGGAAGGCTTCCGCAACTTTTTCTCGACAAAAAAAATCGAATCTGTAAAAGATTTTGAGGGCCTCAATGTCAGGGGGACGAATGACAAGGCAATGCAGGGGCTCCTCAATGGACTCAAGGCGAACAGCATCCCGGTAAACTATGCGGACCTGTACGGCGCTCTCCAGACAGGAACAATCGATGCTGCCGAGCAGCCAATCGCAAACTATCTGTCAAACCACTTTCACAGCGTCTGTCCTTACATGATTCTTGACGGACACACGCTGGGAGTAATGGAAACAGTAATCACCCTTGAATGCTGGAATTCCCTGAGCGAAAAGCAGCAGGCAATTCTTGTTCAGGCCGGAAAATATGCCAGCGACTTCTGCAGGGAACTCTCACAAACCAAGGAAAACAAGATTAAGGACGAACTCATAAAAGAAGGAGCGACAATCACTGAGGTCAAGGACATCACGCCATGGCAGAAAGCCTGCGAAGATGTCATCAGGGAAGGAGCCGCAGCCGACGAAAAACTTTACAAGGAAATCTTGAGCTACGCAAAGTAAAATCATTTGACAGTAATTAAAAGTAACTTTAAGATTGTGGAAGACTTGAATATATTTTCGGGGCTTCCATATTTTTTTTCCGGAGCGTTACTTCTATGTCAAAACATACACATCATTTTTTACTTGCAATCCTCATGTCTCTTTTTCTCATTGCCTGCAACGGCAAGGGGAATGACAAAGAAATAACGCTTGTGATGGCCGAGGTCAATCCTGAGGGAACCATATCCGCAGAAATGGACAAGGCATTCAAAGAAAAGGTCGAGGAGCTTTCTGAAGGGAAAATCAAGATTGACCTTTACTTCGGCGGTACCCTTGGGGACGAGGAGAGCGTCATGAAGATTCTCATGCAAAGCCACGGCTCAATCCATCTCGAAAGGATCTCCACATTCAATCTTCCGTCCCGGGGCTGCGAAAAGTCTGCCCTTCTCATAATACCCTACACTTTCAGCAGCCGCTCTCATTTCTGGAATTTTGCGAACTCAGAGCTTGCAAGGACTATACTTGACGAGCCTTACGAAAAGAACATAGGCATAAAAGGCTTATTTTATGGAGAAGAAGGAACAAGAAATTTTTTCTCGACAAAGGAAATCAAGGGAATTGAAGATTTCTCAGGGCTAAAGCTCAGGGTAACGGACTCTGTCATGAAAAGCCTTGCCGAAGGTTTTAATGCTACCCCCGTCAGCATTTCATTCGGAGACTTGTACGGAGCCTTACAGACAGGAAGCGCCGATGCGGCAGACCAGCCTCTTGCAAATTACCTGGGAAACAAGTTTCATCAGGTTGCGCCATACATGATTCTTGACGGTCACACCCTTGGAATCACAGAAGTTGTCATCAGCTCCGAATGCTGGGATTCTCTTTCAGAAAAGCAGCAAAACATTCTTTTTGAAGCCGGAAAGTATGCGGGCGAGGTCTGCAGGAAAATCTCCCAGGAACGAGAAGAAAACGCCAGGGCCCAGCTTGTTAAAGAGGGTGCAAAATTCACTGAAATCACTGATTTATCATCATGGCAGAAGGCCTGTGAAGGAATAATTTCCGACACGGCAAAAGCCGATTCCCTTCTCTACCAGAAAATCCTGCATCTGACAAAATAATTAAGGATAATTAAAATTCTTGACTTGACGAAATAAGCTGTCATATAATATTCGATATGCGTAAGATTTTTGTTTCAATTGCAGTTTTCTCCACATTGTTTGCTTTTGCATCATGCAGTAAAGAACAAAAAAAAATTGAACTTGTCATGGCAGAGCCTAATCCAGAAGGCTCCATCTCGGCGAAAGTTGATCACGAATTCGCCTACAAGGTCGAGGAACTTTCAAAGGGCAGCATCAAAATACAAGTCCATGCCTCAGGCGTTCTGGGCGACAACAGTTCCGTAATGGCGGCCATGGTAAAACCTGGCAACAGCGGCATTCACCTTGCCCGTCTTTCGCCAATCGCAGTCTCCCACTACAATTGCCCTAATCACTCGCTTCTCAATGTTCCATATACTTTCAAGAACCATGAGCATTTCTGGAAATTCGCAAGTTCTCCGGTCGCTCAGAAAATACTCAACGAACCATACACAAAAAAAGTAGGCGTAAAAGGGCTTTTCTTTATGGAAGAAGGTTTCCGCCACTTTTTCTCTACAAAGCCCCTCAACGACATAGAAGACTTTGCCGGCGAAAAAATCCGTTCGGCAGGCAACCCGATTATGGAAGAACTTGCAGCCTCGCTCAAGGCCTCCTCAAAGAGTGTTCCTTTCACGAGCCTTTATGCGGCCCTTCAGACCGGTGAAGTAACAGTCGCCGAGCAGCCTATCATAAACTACCTTTCAAACGACTTTAACAGGGTCGCACCATACATGATTCTCGACGGACATGAGATTGGTGTCGCAGAGGTCGTAATCTCAAGCGAGCTTTGGAAATCTCTCACAAAAGAACAGCAGAATATTCTTATTGAAGCCGGAAAATATGCCGGTGAGTACTGTCAGAAAGTCGTCCAGGAATCCGAGAACAGTGCAAAACTTACATTGCGAAATTCCGGAACAAAGTTTGCCGAAGTAAAAGACTTCTCAAAATGGCAGAAAGTATGCGCTGATGTCATCAGCAGGGCTGTCCGTGATAATACTGAGATTTATGGAGAGATTTTAAACCTTGCAGACTAAACAGGATTCGGCGCAAAAAAAATCTGTGACCGGTATTAACATCCAGCTTCTCAATATTTTTTTCATAGTCATAACGGCAATAGTTTTTTGTTTTATTCTCGTAATCTCAAGCACCGTAAACAAGAGGTTTTATGCCGTTGAAGAGGCAATAGACAAATTCATCATCTGTGAGCAAAGTTCTGAGCTCATAAAAGAAAGCGCCAACTATCTTACGGATCAGGCCCGTCTTTTCGTGGTCACGCAAAAACAGGAATATGCGAACGCTTATCTCGAGGAAGTCAACATAACGAAGGGCCAGAAAAAGGCTCTCGAAGCGCTGGAAAAAGTCTGTTCCGAAAAAGACCTTGCCCTGCAAAGGCTCAAAATCGCCATGGAGCAGGGGCAGAGCCTCATCAATATGGAGCTTTACGCAATTCGTCTGGCCTACAAGCTAAAGGATGACAAGGATATTCCTGAGCAAATCGCAAAAATTGCTATCCGTAACATCGACCAGAACCTTTCACGCGAAAAGTTACATGAGACGGCAGTCAGCAATCTTTTCGGAGAGGGCTATTTAATCTACAAAACCAGAATCAACGAAAACTGCCGCCTCACAATTTCGGCAATCGAACAGCAGATAAAAGATGAGCTGAACATCAACGCCAACGAGCTTGGTTCAAACCTCAAAAGGCTCAGACTTCTCTTCCTCACATTGTTGATTATCAATGTTCTTCTATTCATTGCCTTCACCTACCTCATCATTGTTCCGCTTGAGAAGTTCAAGACCGCAATCAAAAATGACGAGAGGCTCAATGTAATCGGCTCCCTCGAATGCAAACATCTTGCCGAAAGCTATAACGAAATTTACGACATCAAGGCCCAGAACGAAAAATCACTGCTCAAAAAGGCCGAGTACGATGCCCTTACAGGTATCCTCAACCGCCGTGCTTTTGACCAGGTTTGTCACGCATCCGCCGAAAAACGCCAGCAGATTGCCCTTCTCCTTATCGATATGGATAATTTTAAATTCATCAACGATAATTACGGTCATTCAGGCGGCGACACGGCGCTTCAGGAACTTTCACGCATTCTCACAGACACATTCCGCACCGACGACTATGTATGCCGGATTGGTGGCGATGAATTTGCGGTCATTCTGCCACATTGTACGACCAGTGCCGCAACAATCATTAAAAAGAAGATTCTCAGCGTAAACGAAAAACTTGTAAACATAAAAGACAATATCAAGCCGGTTTCTGTCAGCGTCGGCGTTGCTTTTTCTGATATTGGTTTCAACGACAATCTGTTCAAGCGGGCAGACAAAGCGTTGTACATCGTAAAGGAAAAAGGAAAACGAGGCTGCGAAATCTACGAAGAGAATTATGCTACAGAAGAGTGATTCACAGATTTATATAATTGGAGCAGGTTTTGCCGGCCAGATGATTGCCCAGGACTTGCGGCGCAAAAAAGTATTCGGCACTGTTGCAGCCTTCCTTGACGATGACAAAAGCCTTATCGGTCAGCAGATTGACGGGAGCCCTGTTCTGGGACCAATTTCTGATGTGGCAAAACTTCTCCGCTCAGGTCCCCTTGACGAGGCGATAATTGCCATTCCAAGTGCACCTACCGAAAAAATCCGTGAAATCTATGAGACACTTAAAAAAAGCGGCTTCTCTCACATAAGGATTCTCCCCAGCGTAAGCCAGATTATCGACGGAAAGGCTCATCTCGTCCAGACAAGAGAAATCGACCCCCTGGATATTTTGGGCCGAACACCGGTAATTATTCCCCTTCACGAAAGCCTTCAGTACCTGAGGGGCAAGCGGGTCCTTATCACGGGTGCCGGCGGCTCAATTGGTTCTGAACTTGCCCGCCAGCTTCTTTCTGGAGGAGCGGAAAGGCTTTATCTTTTTGGGCATGGCGAGAACTCAATCGTCCGCATTTACCGGGAACTTCATGTCCTGCAGCAGGAAGGAGTCGGTGAGGCGGCTTCGGTCGTACCGATAATCGGCGACATGAAGGACAAGGAATATGTGGACTACATAATCAAAAAGACTCATGCTGATGTTATTTTTCATTGCGCAGCTTACAAGCATGTTCCAATGATGGAAGAAAATCCTGTTGCGGTAATCGAGAACAATGTTTTCGGAACAAAAAATCTTCTTGAAGCGGCTCTTAAAAACGGAGTCCAGAGATTCGTTCTTATTTCAACGGACAAGGCTGTGAGTCCGGTCAGCGTTTATGGAGCCAGCAAAATGCTCTGCGAAAAGCTGATTCTTCAGTATGCAAAAAAAGCGGCTCCAAATCAGAATTTCATGTTCGTCCGCTTCGGAAATGTTCTCGGTTCCAGAGGCTCTATTCTTCCCCTCTTCCAGCAGCAGATTAAGACGGGCGGGCCGGTCACTGTCACCGACAAGGAAATGGAAAGATTCTTTATGACTATTCCGGAAGCCTGCTCTCTCGTTCTTGAGACAGGCGGTGTCGGCGAAAACGGCCGATCTTATCTTCTCGACATGGGGGAACCGCTCAAAATCATCGATCTTGCTGAGCAAATCATTAAATTCTCCGGGCTGGAGCCTAATAAAGATATCGAGATTAAGATTATCGGGGCCAGGGAAGGCGAAAGAATTTATGAACCACTCTGGCTCAAAGAAGAAAATCCTCAGAAAACAGAATATGAAAAGCTTCTCGTCCTCAAAAACATCGAATTCGGCGACGAAAAACTTGATTGTCTGCTCACAGAGCTTGAGCCAATCTGCAAATTCATGGGAGACGAGGAAAAGTTCAGGAACAAAGAGAAGCTTCTTTCGACCCTTCGTAAAAATATTTCTAGCCTCGACGAATACTACAAGGTCACTAAAAAAGATGAGTCTATGAATCTATAAAGAATCCGAAGATTTTGGTATGATGGGGATATTATGGCAGAAATAAAAGTTCCTTTTTTCAGGCCCTCTTTCTCAGACGAGGAAAAACAGGCTGTCTGTGAGGTCATTGATTCACTCTGGCTTACAACAGGCAAAGTCACTCATGATTTTGAGGAAGAATTCGCCTCTTATGTCGGCTCAATGCATGCCCTGGCCGTTAATTCAAACACCAGCGGAATGATTCTTGCTATGGAAGCCTCTGGTGTGAGAGAGGGAAAAGCCGTAATCACAACGCCCTACACATTCGTCTCAACGGCAGCAAGCGCAGTTCACCTGGGCGGTGATGTTTATTTTGCGGACACCGAGAAGGACTCTTATTCCATCGACCCAGATAAAATCGAGGAAATCCTTAAAAAAGACACAGAGCATAAAGTTTGCGCAATTGTACCGGTTCATATCGCCGGAAATTTGTGCGACATGCAGAGAATCAACGCCCTTGCAAAAAAATACTCCACGACAGAGAACAAAATCTATGTGATTGAGGATGCGGCCCATTCCTTCCCCTGCCCCACTCAGCACGGCTATGCGGGAACTTTGGGCGACATCGGCGTATTCTCATTTTATGCCACAAAAACAATGACGACGGGCGAAGGCGGCATGATCGTCACGAACAACGATGCCCTGGCAAAGAGAATGGCCCAGATGCGTCTTCACGGAATGAACAGGGATGCCTGGGACAGGTACACAAATCCAAAGGCAAGCTGGGAATACGACATCATCGCTCCGGGCTTCAAGTCTAACCTGCCTGATATTCTGAGCGCAATCGGGCGAGTCCAGCTCAAAAAGGCAAAATCTTTCGACGAAAAACGCAAGGAAATCGTTGCCATTTACAACGAGGCCTTCAGGGATTTGGATTATGTGACCCTTCCCCCGGACGGAGAAGGAAATTCATGGCACCTTTATCTTCTTCAGATAAAACCTGAACAACTTGACTGTGACAGGAATACTTTCGCAAAGGAACTTCAGGAACTTGGCATCGGTATCTCAATGCACTTCATCGCAATCTTCCATTTTTCTTACTGGCAGCAAAAATACCCGGATTTCAGGGCAGAGAATTTTCCGAATGCGGAACGGCATACACAAAACACAATTACCCTTCCGCTCTACCCGGATATGGGCGAGGAAAAGGCAAAGCTCGTAATCGATGCGGTCAAAGCCGTCGGAGAAAAGCATCATGTGCGCTAAAAGAAAAACTGCCGAAAAAAAGAAAGTCCTCTACTCCGATGAATTTTACAGCGACATCAGCGCAAACGAAATGCTCCACGCCATTATCGTCAGAAGCCCCTTTTCTTACGGGCGAATCATATCGATAGAACTGGAGCCAAACACAAAACTTCCAGAAGGATATCATCTTTTTACATTCAAGGATGTGCCGAAAGACAACAAAATTGACATTCTTGGAACTCAAATTCCTGTTTTCTGTGCCGGAGAAATCGAATACAAGGGACAGTGCGTGGCCCTTCTCGCCGGTGAGGACAAGGAAGTTCTCAGCGAGCTGAAAGAAAAGATACGGATTACTCTCGACAAATCGACTTTTGAGGAAGCTGAGTCTCATTTTTCAGTCAGCCACAATAAGCTTCTGGTATCCCCGAAAGACGGTGAGACTATCGAGCCTGGCCTTACATCAAGAGCCGCTCCATTTGACGATTTTTTTGAGCAAAATGAGATAATCGCAAAACGAAAAATAATCACCGGCGACACAAAAGCTATTTTTGAAGATAAAGAAAAAGCTGCTTTCATAGTCGAAGGAAAATGGGAACAGAAAATCTCCCTTCCATCTGATAAGGAAACTGAGGGCGTATTCTGCTGCATGAAGGCCGGGAACCTGCATATCTTTACGCCGGGGCGCTGGATAAGCCAGATCAGGCAGACGGTAGCCTCGCTTACAGGATTTCCACAGGAAAAAATCATAATCACAAGAACGAAAAACACATCTTTGGCTCAGGTCAACTTGTGGCAGAAGGGAATCATAGCGGCACAGGCAGCTCTTGCAGTCATCAAAACAGGAAAAGCTGTCCGGCTCTCCCTTTCACGCAAGGAGCAGGAAGAAATAATTGAATTCTCGCCGGATATAAAAATCTCGCACAAGACAGCCCTTGACCAGAACGGCACAATAACGGCGATGGATGTAGCGATTGACTTTGACTCAGGCGCATACAATCCCTTTGCATCAGATATCCTTGACCTCTTGTGCATTGCCGCCTGCGGAGTCTACAACTGCAAGAATGTCAGCATAAGGGCCAGGGCATACAAAAGCCACAATCCGCCGGCAAGTCCAAAAATCGGCACGATTGACTCCTACGCTTTCTTTGCGGTCGAAAATCAGATTCAAAAAATCTCGGGAGAGACAGGATTCTCCCCGGTGGACATAAGGCAGATGAACAAGGCCGGTGGTCTCCAGAAGTCAACGAAACCCTACACATTCTACTTCGGCCGCTCAAGCGATGCGATAAACGCAGTCGCAATCAGGAGCGACTTCAAGCGCAAATACACGGTCTCCCGCCTCGATGACAGAAGCCTTGGAGAAGACCAGAGCTCATTTGCCCCGAGGATGAGGGGGCTGGGACTTTCATGTGCTTTTGAGGGAGCAGGTCACATTTCAAGGAGCTTCGGAAAATCAAATATCTATATGCAGGTCACTGTAACCGAGGACAAGAAGCTGCTAGTCCATGCGATTCCTTCAAGCAACGCAATCCGCGAGAACTGGATAAAAATAATCACTGACAATATCGAAATCGAAAAGAAGGCCATAATTTTTGATGCAGATGAAAGTGAGGCGGCAAACAAAAAATCCCAGTTTCCGATCACGATTCCGGATGATTTTATCGGGAATTCCAGTATCAGGACAATTCTTCTGCAAAAATGCATGGACTCCCTCAAACGGCGAAAGTGGGATGAGGCTCCTTTTACCATTAAAAAAACTCTTTACACACAGCGAAAGAAAATCTGGGATCAGGAAGAATTCTCGGGGACACCCTACTACAACACGGCATTCGGAACATGCACGGTGGAACTTGAAATCGATCCATGCACGCTCCGGGAAAATCTCATCAGGATTTGCGTTATAATCGACGGCGGGAAAATCTTAAATCCAAAGGCCGCTGAAAATGCCGTTAACTGCTCGATTCAGTCCTGCCTTGACTCCCTCGTTACAGGAGACAGGCTGAGCTGCAAAAAAATCAGCGTACAGTTCATGCAGTCCGAGGATGAGCCAAAGCAAATCGGAAACTTGGTCTATTCACTTCTTCCGGCGGCTTACACGGCGGCTCTCTCACAGGCACTGACGGTTCAGGTTTCAAGCCTTCCGCTCAAGACCGACACCTTGTACTGGCTTAGCCGGACAAATGAAAATACCAGGAAAACTGAAAGCGAGGAAGTAAAATGAAAATTCCGGTGCTTCTGAACAGCGAAAAAATGATTCTTGATGCAAAACCAACCGAATCACTGAGGGATGTGCTTCGCCGAATCGGCCTTCTCTCGGTAAAAGAAGGATGCGGAAAAGGAAGGTGCGGTTCCTGTACGGTTCTGCTCGATGACAAGCCAGTTCCATCCTGCCTGATTCCAGTCGGAATTTTAAGGAATGCGACAATCGAAACTCTGGAATTCTTCATTCTCACAAAAGATGCCGAGGACATCATCTCTGGTTTCAAACAGGCCGGAGTCAATATGTGCGGTTTCTGCAACAGTGCAAGGATTTTCTCAACCTATGCCCTCCTCAAAAAAGTCTACCGCCCGTCAAACGAAGACCTTGAAAAGCTTGCGGACAGCGTGTCATGCAACTGCACGGACAGAAAAACTTTTATGAACGGCGTAATGTATGCTACCGCCACCAGACACGAACGGGAAGGAAGAAAGAATGGCATCCTCTAAGACTATTTTCTATGCAAAGAATCTCGCCGATGTTTTCTATCAGCTAAAAACGATTTCGGAGCTTAGCATTGTCGCCGGCTGCTCAAGTTTTGCCGAAAAGGAATTACCGGAGAAAACGCTTTCGGTGCGGGATATACCGGAACTCAAGATAATCGACAAGCACGAGAGATACATTGACTTTGGTTCGGCCGTCACGCTCTCAGAAATTGAAGACCTGGGGGAGGCAAACCTTCCTGCGACTATGTACGAGGCAATCACAACTATAGCCACGCCTAATGTAAGGAACATTGCCACAATCGGCGGGAATATCTGCCTCAAAGATTTTTACGGAACGATTTTCGCTTCCCTGCTTGCTCTGGACGCAAGGCTGGAATTCCAGAATTCAGAGGAGGCTGTTTTCAAAAATCTCACAAGATTCGACAAGATTCCAAAAGAAACGCTGCTTACCCGAATAAGGCTTCCGATTGAAGAATGGGAAATGGTGATTTTCAGGAGAGTCGGGCCGCAAAACATGCTGAACGAGCTTTCAGCTTCTTTTGTATTTCTGGCGAACTCACTGAAAAATCAAGTTTCGGACTTGAGGATTGCTTTCGCAGGCTCCTTTAAATTCCGGGACATTGAGCTGGAGAACAAGCTGATTGGCGCTCATCTTCCCCTTTCGGAAGCGACAATCTCGTCCTTTTTGTCGGATGCCCAGTCTTCTTTTGACAAAACCACTAACGAAGAAAAAATCAATCCTATCCTGAGGCAGCAGTTCTGTAATCTCCTCAAATATTCACTTGAGCAGCTTACTTAATCAGCATACAGTCACCGTAAGAGAAGAAGTGATATTTTTCTTCTACGGCCTTCTGGTAGGCGTTAAGGATGTGCTCCCGACCGGCAAAGGCTGAGACCAGCATAATCAAAGTGCTCTCAGGCGTGTGGAAATTCGTGAACATCTGGTTGACGCACTTGAATTTGTAGCCCGGGTACATGAATATGTGGGTGGCGGAAGAGCCGCCTTTTACGAAACCATTTTCATCACTGGCACTTTCGAGGGTGCGGACACTGGTGGTTCCTACGGCCAGAATCGGCCTACCTTCTTTTTTTGCCTGATTGATTTTTTCTGCGACATCAAAAGGAATCGTGTAGACTTCCTCGTGCATTTTATGGTCTTCGATGTTCTCCGTTCGGACAGGCAAGAAAGTGCCTAAGCCAACATGCAATGTAACGAAAACCCGCTCAATTCCCTTTTCGTCCAGGCGGCGGAACATATCCTCTGTAAAATGAAGGCCGGCCGTCGGACAGGCAGAAGAGCCTGTTTCTTTTGCGTAGACAGTCTGATAGCGCTCGCTGTCTGTGTCATCGTCCTCGCGGCGGATATATGGAGGCAGGGGAATGTGACCGTTCCTGCCAAACCAGTCGTCATCAAGGCGGCTTTCAAACTGAATGGTGCGGAATTCGCTTCCTTTGTCATTTTCGTGCTCGATTATTGTTCCGACTGAGCCGTCAGGAAAGCGGAACTTATTTCCGGCCTTTACTTTTTTTGCCCCCTTTACCATCGTGTGCCAGAGATTCCCCTGGGGAGTCATCTGATTGAGGAACATAAACTCCTGCTCCCGCCCTCCCTGCTCAGCTTTTTCGGAAATCTTGATTCCGTAGCAGCGGGAACGGCGGACCTTGGAATTGTTGAATACCATGAGAGTGTCGGGGGAAATAAGCTCGGGCAAATCGTCCATTTTAAGGTGCTTTACCTCGCCGGTCTCCCTGTTCAAGAGCATGAGCCTGTCCTGCCCCCGGATTCCGGACGGTTTTTGTGCGATTAGTTCTTCGGGTAAGTCAAAGTAAAAGTCAGAAAGTTTCATTATGTGGATTATTATACGGTCAAACATTGAGTTTTACAATGAGTCAGTGAAGCAAAAACAAGC
>CAMOEE010000061.1 GCA_946611835.1 uncultured Treponema sp.
TTTTCGTAAATCCTCAGATTGTTGCCACCAGCAATGATTTGTGTGACTATGACGAGGGCTGTCTTTCACTTCCAGGCTTTAACGAGACAATCAAAAGGCCTTCAAAAGTCACTGTTCAGGCTCTCAACGAGAACGGAAAGCCATTCACGCTTGAGGCAGACGGTCTTTTGGCTAGAATTATTCAGCATGAGTACGACCATCTTGAAGGAATCGTTTACATCGACCGTGGTGACCCTCAGTATGCCGCAGAGGTTACCGAAAAAATGAAAAAGCGTCTTGAGAGGGCTGCCAAAAAAGAGGCTGAAAAAGCCAGAAAAACTGCAAAGATTGCCGCAAAAATCGCAGCCAAAGAAGCAAAAAAGGCTAAATAATCAATGAAAAAACTGAAAATCATTTATGCCGGTTCTCCGCTGGCTTCTTCAATCGTCCTCAAAAATCTCATTGCATGTCAATCTGACTGTAATTTTGAGATTTCGGGTGTTCTTACAAATCCTCCTGCAAGTCGGGGACGACACTCAGATTTGATTCCGACAGAAGTTGCCGTGCTTGCCCGGGAAAACAAGATTCCTGTTTTTGAATTTGACCATCTTATGAGCGAGGCTCGCCAGGCAATTTCTCCTCTTGGTGCGGATTTGCTTGTTTCTTTTGATTACGGCCGCATTTTTGGGCCGAAATTCCTTGCACTTTTCCCGCTTGGCGGAATCAATCTACATCCTTCGGCTCTTCCTAAATACCGTGGCTGCACTCCTGTTCCTGCCGCCCTTCTTAACGGTGACAAAACTCTTGGCGTTACGGTACAAAAACTTGCCCTTCAAACCGATGAAGGCGATATTCTTGCCCAGACAGAAATTCCGCTTGACGGCACGGAGACAACCCTTTCTTTGATGGACGGTGACGGCGAGTCTAGCAAAGTAACTGAAGCCGGAGTCAAGTTGCTCAAAAAAGTTCTCAAAGAAGCTTCAAATTCAGATTCAGAATTAATCGGGAAAAAACAATCCGGCGAGACAAGCTACACGCCCTTCCTCAAAAAAGAAGACGGAATCATCGACTGGAATAAACCGGCTTTTCAGATAGATTGTCAGATCAGGGCATACACACCTTATCCGCTTTCTTCCACAACTTTTGACGGCATAAAATTACTGATTCTAAAGGCAAAAGTCGGAGAAGAAAAAACTGGCGAAAAAGCTGGAACTGTTCTCCCTTATCGTAAGGCTGTTGGAATCGAAATCGCCTGTGGAGACGGTTCTGTTCTTGTCGCAACTGAACTTCAGCTGGAGAAAAAAAAGGCTATGGACTACAAGTCTTTTCTCAATGGTGCTAGAAATTTTGTCGGTTCTATATTAGGATAAAAAAATGAAACTCAAGCCAAAAGAAATCGCAGAAAACCTTAAAAACGAAAGCAGGGAAACGCTTTTTGCAATCAATAACAATAAAAAACCGTTTTTTGTGGTGGTGATTCTTGCTTTAGTCCTTATGTTCGTAATCTGCTGGATTACTTTCTTTGCGACGGTTCGAGGCCCTGAGCAGGTAATGGTTCCAAATGTAGAGGGAAAAGAGCTTACAACGGCACTTCTTGAGCTTCAGGTTAAAGAACTTTATCCGAAAATCCAGCTCAAATATACAGATAATCCTGATGATGCAGGCAAAATCCTCAGCCAGAATCCTGACGGCGGCTCAATCGTAAAGGCCGGCCGCAGAATCAATCTTACGGTTAGCCGGGGAACAATTCTTGACCATGTTGAGAATTATATCGGTCAGAATTTTGATGAGGTAAAAATCAACCTGCAGACGATGTTTACAGGTTCAACCAGGCCACTCATCGTTCTCGCAGAGCCAAGTTACAAGGCTGATCAGAGTGACGCTGGAACAATCCTCGCTCAGGATCCGCCGGAAGGAACGATTATCTCAAATCCTGTTACGGTCAAACTGATTGTAAGCCGTGGCCCAGAATACGAAAATACGAAAGTTCCTAAAATCACAGGGCTTGACTTCAAGGCTCTGATTTCAACAATCGCAAACTCTAAAATCGTCTTTGATTTCACAACTCATCTTGCTTCAGAAAATGAAAAAGAAGGGACTGTCACCAGTCAGGAAAAGGATTCAAGTCAGTATCTTCCGAATTATTCGAGGGTCGCAGCTGAAATAGCACTTCCTAAAAAACAGAAAGATGATGAGCTTATCGGACTCTTTACGGCTCAGCTTCCAAATTATCCTTACGCTGTAGAAATGTCACTGGAATCTTCTAAGAATGGCGTAAAAAATACAATTGTCACATTGAAGCATACTGGCGGCGATGTTACGATTCCATATATCACAGAAAAAGGCAGTGAATTGATTCTTTCTATCGCAGGAAGAACTGTAGCACGACAAATGGTGGAGTAAAATGATACTTAACATAATCAATTTTGCCGGAAGTTTGTGTTTCTTGCTTTATGGCATGAAACTTATGAGTGACGGAATCCAGAAAAGTGCAGGGCAAAAACTTCAGGCGGCGCTTGCCTTTATGACAGGCAACAGAGTTGTCGGGCTTTTGACAGGTTGTATCCTGACGATGATTATTCAGTCATCCGGTGCGACCACGGTTATGCTTGTCAGCTTTGTTAATGCCGGCCTTGTTTCTGTAGTGCAGGGCATCGGCGTAATTTTCGGAGCGAACATCGGTACAACGGTAACGGGCTGGATAGTCGCTCTTGGTTCAAGTTTTGAGATTAAGGATTATGCGATTCCGATTTTCGGTCTCGGTTATCTTCTGTACATACTGAAACGATTTAAATCAAAAGAAGGCTTCTGGCTTGCAATCATGGGCTTCGGTCTTCTCTTCTTTGGTCTTGGCGGCCTTTCAGACTTCTTTGCTGTTCCTGCTGTAAAATCTTTCGTAATAAACTTTATCGCCATCGTAAATGGTTTAGGCTTCATAAGTTACGCAATCGGTCTTCTTATTGGAATTTTCCTGACAGCTTTGATTCATTCATCTTCGGCAATGTCGGCAATCGTAATCGGTATGGCTGTTGCAATGTCAAAAGAAGGAAATTCCAGCATTGAGGAACTTAACGAATTCTGGCGATTTGGTGCCGTAATGATTATTGGAAGTTCTGTTGGCTCGACAGTTGACGCAATCTTGGCTGCAATCGGTGCAAACGCAAACGCAAAACGCACGGCCGCCGTTCATGTTCTTTTTAATGTCGCAACTGTTATCATTGCGCTTATCTTCTTCTCGCCCTTCATGGCTTTTGTCGAATTCATTTCTCCAGGACACAACATCGTTTACCGAATCGCCATGCTGAACACGGCATTCAAGGTGATGGGAACTATTATTTTCATTCCTTTCGTTAATCAGATTGCAAAATTCGTTGGAATTCTTATTAAGGACGACAAAGAGAGTGAAGTTAATGTCTATAAACTTGAATTCAATGAGCGAATGGCAATCGAGTCCCCAGAAGGCTGTGTATTCCGTGCTCAAAATGAAGTCAAACTCTTTTCAGATAAAGTTGCCCAGATGTTTGATGAGCTTCAGACTGGCTTCGCTGATTTCAAGCCGGATTTTGCTGAAAAGGGCTACAAAACAATCGTAGAAATCGAAGACTACTGTGACCAGATGAATGAGCAGCTGACTCAGTATCTTGTTCGCTGTACCCACCTTCATTTGAGTGATTCTGCAAAAGACAATGCGGCTCTTATGATGCAGCTTATCGCAGAAATGGAAGCTATGGCCGACGGATGTCTCAACATCGCTTACCAGCTCAAAAAGGCAATCGAAAAGGAAATGACTTTCAATCAGGAAGATTTCGACCGACTTTTGCCATACTTTGAACTTGCCCGCCAGCTGATGTACTTCATTTACAAGAATGTGGCTCAGATTCAAAAGCTCACGCCAGAGCAGTTTGACTTTGCCAGCGAGCTTGAACAGCAGATTGATGACGAGCGCAAGGCCCTCAAAAAACTGGCCCGAAGCCGTCTCGAAAGTGGCGGTGATGTTCGCTCAGAGCTTTTGTATATCGATATTATCCGCCAGATTGAGAAAATTGGTGACCGCTGTTTCGATGCAGCCGGGGATTTGAGGTAAAAAATCCCATAAACACTGAAGAGAACATAGAGAATTTAGAGATTAAACTCTGAAGGCTTATAAAACTATCGAAAAATTTCAAAGATTTTTCCGTCTTAACTGCCGAAAACCGAGAAATTTTTCAAATATATATGTATAGAAAGTTGAAGGATTTTCTAGAAATTATATTTGAAAAGAGGCAGAAATGGAAAAAGCAAGCCAGCACAAGAAAGGTCTCCGACCGACGCCCACGGCAATCCTGAACCCAAGGTGCGACCCGATTTTCAAGGCGATATTCACCCAGGGAACCGAAAAATCGAATTTCGCCCTCAAGGACCTGATTTCATCGCTTTTGGGGAGGGAAATCGCCGAGATGGAGCTTCTGCCCAACGAGGAGCCGGTGGAAATCCTCGACGAGAAGCAGATGAGCTTTGATGTCAATGTCACCTTCGATGACGGCGAGAAGGCCGAGCTTGAGATGCAGGGCCGGAACCAGGACTACGATTATGCGAGCCGTGCCGAAATTCATGCGGCGAAACTGCTCAGCTCAAGCAACAAGCGCGGCAGCAGCTACGACTCGCCGAAGGTCTACCAGATTTCCGTGCTCAACTTCGAGATGGACAAAGATGACAATTCCCCAGTCTCCTGGTATACTATGAGAAAGGAAACGGGTGCTCATCTTGCCGGCAAGCTGAATGTAATCTTCTTGGACTTAGTTAAAGTTCGTCGACTAATTGACAAGCCTGTTGAGCAACTGACCAAAGCCGAGAAATGGGGCATGTTCTTCGCCTACGCCGACAGCGAGAAGCACCAGCCCTATGTCCGCAAAGTAATCGAGAGCGAGGAGGCCCTTATGGCAGCAGATTTCATCGTAAAGACAATGAGCAAGGAAGATGCGGAATGGTTCCGCCAGAACTCCTACGAGAACGCCATCTGGGACTACAATCACGGCATGTACCGGGCGGAGAAGCGGGGAGAACGGCGAAAGGCACTTGAGACAGCAAAAAATTTTTTGCGTATGGGGATTGATGCATTTAAAGTTGCCCAGGGAACCGGCCTACCTGTCGAGGAAGTGCAGGAGCTTCAGGAAAAGCGTGTAGATAAATAAAACAAAAAAGGGTGAAACAAGAAACTCTTGCTTCACCCAAAAAAAGGGTTGAAAAAACTAGCAGCTTTTCAGCTTCCAGTAGCCATTTTGTTGTGTGGACAACACATATCTCACTCGCCGAAGTGGGCGGGTGAGTGATAAAGATTAGTCGGCAAAGAACAATTTGACATCCTGAAGAGAGAAACTGTTACCGTTGCGACAAGTCCAGACTTCAACTTTAATAGTTGTTTCTCCAGAGACATTTTTGCTTTGTTCTCCAGTGGTGTATGTTTCCGCATTTTTCGTGGCTGAGGCATCAGCTTTCATAGGAATAGCATCTTCGCTTCCAACTACAAGTTTAAGAATTGTGTCATTAGCGTTTTTACCATTCGCAGAGGTTGCTTCTGCTTTAACCAATTTGCGTGCTGCGGATGCAGTTACTTTATATGTAATTGTTGCAAGCTTCCAGGCTTTAGTATCAATAGTACCTTTTCCACCATCGGTAGAACAAACACCATCTTTTCCGTCTTTCCAAGAAAGACCGAATTTTCCGCCGACAGCACCAGCAGTAGCTTTTACATTAAGACCAAGAGGCATTTCTTTGTCATAGCCAAAGTTTTCCAATGTTACTGTCGCAACATCAGTAGAAGCAATTCCTAAGTCTTTTCCAAGAACTACAGGAGTGAAAGCATTTGTAACACTTTCGTTTGCCCAGAAAGCCGTTTTTTCAGCATCAGTAAGAGTTACTGGTGTTGTATCTGTCTCAGCTTTTTCATGTGCATAAATAACTGCTGTCGGAAGATTGTTAGCCGCAAGAATTGTTACAATCTGATTCTCACAATCAACAAAAGTAAGGTCTGCATCTTTATAGAAACGACCGATTCGTGCACGAACAGTTACATCGCCACCTTTTGCAGTTTTAGCAGAAACTTTTCCTGCTGAAACCGTAGCAATATCGCTACCTTTTACAATCGACCAAGTTGCACTTGCAGTTACATCTCCGGCAGCATCTGACAGTGTAAATGTGTGTGTATCAACTAAAGCTGTAAGACTTGTTGTTGGTGCTGCGCTCAAAGTCAAATCATCATTGCTTGAATAAGCTTTTGGCTCAGTGACAGTTGTGCTTGAGTTACAATCAATCTCGCTGATTGTAGAGCCGTTGAAGTAAATCTCGTAAGTTCCGGCTGGGGCATTCTTCAAGTGGAATGCGATGAACTTAGAGCCTGCTGAGTAGAGGTTGTCCTTGTAAACAAGGTTCTCCTCGCTTCCCTGTTTGCGGATCAAGACAATGCGTGCGCTTGTAGCTGCGCCTGCACCTTTTGCACGAACAGTGATGTTTGTGTCAGCCGTTGTTGTAAGAAGGAGCATCGCACCGTTTTCTGGAGTTGCCAGAGAAGCAGTCTTGTTAGAAGCCTGAATACGACCGGTGCTTGCGCCCGTGTCAGGGGTCACTTCTCCTGTTGGCTCAACCCATTTGATTCCGTATCCGTTTCCACCAACAAGTTTTGCTCCTTCACCGCTGTCAGCAGGAATTTCTTTTCCTTCTACAGAAGCCTCTGCAGTTCCGATTGGAAGAGTGTCTGTCGCGAAAGTCCACTTTGCAGTTACGGAAGTAGTCGCAGTTCCTTCAAGTTCTTTCCAAGTTGTTGGTGTTTCTTCTTTATATGAATCCTCGCCGTCTCCCGACTCACAGCCAATAAAGCCGAAGCCCAAGGCAAGAAGAGAAGCGGCAAGAGCAAAGAATTTATTCTTTTTCATTGTTTCCTCCTATTTTTGTTACATCTTAACGCGGAACATAACAGGAATATTGACAATCACATCTATATCCTTGTTCGCTTCCTCATGAGCGCCGATTCCGCCGAATGCAGCGACTGCACCAAGCTGTACAGTAGCACCCTTAGAAGCATAAATCTGAACATGTGGGTAAGCGTAGAGCTGTGTTCCGTCCGCGCTCTGGCGTCCGAGGTGGAAGCCGTCGTCAAGATCAGTAAGCTCACCGACTGTGAAGATTCCTGTGAATCGACTGTTTATCTTGTATCTGACATTAATCATGTTCCACAAAGCCTGTGACGAGTTGAATCCTGTGAGTCCTGCGAGAGCGCCGACAGCGGCACCGTCAACCGGCTGGTAGTAATTGTCCTTCGAAGAGAGCTTTGCGAATTTTCCGAAGTATGTAACCATCAAGTCGCTTGAAACATCAACTCTGAATCGCCAGTCTGCGTTGTACTCAATGAGCTTTCCATCCAAGATTACGACCGAACCACCGATTGTGCTGTCTTTAAGAAGAGGAATCATTTTCGGGCTGACATAACCACCAGTCACGAATTTTGAATATTTGTCCGTTCCAGCTTTTCCGACACGACCGCTCTTTACGAAAAGCTCTGCGTTGAGCACATCATCGATTTTCGGGTCAATGAAGATGCTCCAGTCAAGGTTGCCGTCGTTCTTTTCAGAAGATGTATCCCACTCACGATCGAACATAAGGTTGCCGGCGACATTTACAGTCACTCCGTCAACAACATTGATTCTGTAGTCAGCACGTGCGAAATAGTTTCGTCCCGTGTTGAATGAAATCTGGTTGTTGGCACAAAGACCGATAGAGCCTGTGAAGAGTGAACCGAGCTTGAATGTCTCGCCGACTTTTCCCTCTTCGTTTCCGTCGTCAGCGAATTTCTTTACGCGGAAGCCCTGAATACCGTCTCCGTTCCAGCCCGCTTCAAGGGTGAGATTGTTGTCGAGCAATTTCGCAGAAGCGTCAAAAATGTGGAGAATGATATTGTCAGAAGCGATTGTCGGCTGCAAAGTTGCCTTTACGGTAAAAATATCACCGCTCGCTGTAAGACCAAGGCTGTCCTTGCCGCTGTTCCAACCCGTAAGGTTGAAGAATGTTGTGGTAGAGCCGTTGTTGTCGTAGCCAGAGTCGACATAAGTGTTGCCGTAATCATCTGTCGTTCGACCGTCCATTCCCTTGTCTACATATTTGAAAAGTTCTGCTCCGTTTCGGTAGTTGAGGGAAACTTTAAGATCTGCGAATGCTCCCCCCGCAACCATCGCGCCGATCGCGATTGCACTGATTATTTTTTTCATTACTTTTTCCTCCAATAATCAAGTTAGTAGTTGAAAGAGAAGATGACAGGAATAGTCACATTGACATTCTCATTACCATCGACTGATGTCCTGAGCCCTGTTGTCGCAACACGGAGACTTGTTGTGACGGTGGCTTTTTCAGTCGCCTTAATAGCAATATATGGAGATGTTGTAAGGTCAGCACCTGTAAAGCTGTGGTTAGAGTCGAAGTTGTCGAACACCATGTTCAAGGTACAGCCGAGAGTGATTTTTTCGTCCATCTTGTAGTTCACGTTGAACATATCCCAGAGAATCAGAGTGTTGTCGCCGTACTCACGGTTCTTTGCAACATCAGATCCGCTAGGAAGGTTAGCATAGCTTGAGAGGTTGTGCATTGTCGTGAAAGAAACTGCGTCAGTGAGCTTGTATCTTGCTCTCAAATCAAGGGCGAACTCAGTCGCTCCGTTTGACCATTCAAGGTCTGTTCCGTTCGCAGAATTGTATTTTGAGTAGTCGTTGCACATTGCGAAAGTGCCACCGACCGTAAGGTCAAGGTTCTCAATCATAAGAGGGCTTACGAACAATCCTAGAGAAAGGTTCTTCTTGGTGTAATTTTTTACGGCAAGGTTGAGCTTGACCATGTCCTCGACAGTGAACATAACCTCGCCTACGAAACCTGCGGAAAGTTCGGCATCCCCGTCGGTGACTTCACCGCTTCCTGGTGCCGTATTCGCAGAAGTGGCATCAGGATTGTATGTAGATTTTACAAGACCGAATTTTGCCAAAAGAGTTCCCGGCAAAGAATCCTTGTTTGTGTAAGTGGCAACCATAGCGATTTTTTTCTCCGTGAGGTTGCCACTGTCTTTTCCGACAAGACCTTTGATAACGCCTGGTCTGTAAAGCTCGAAGTCCTCATCATCAAGCTCGCCTGCATCTGTGTTAACACGATTGACAAGGCGTGAAGACCAGACGCCCGCAGTAAGCCCGAGGCTTCCTGTTGGAATCGGGAAATTCATCCATCCGTAGTATTGATCCTGTTTAAGCGCACCATTTTCAGTGTCAAAATCAACGACCACCCCTGCTACGGCAGTAGAAATACCCAATGACATGCAGTCGGTTCGGCTATTATAGTTCAGGTTTCCTGCACTTGAAGAAAAATAGTTGCTACCTTTATAAGAAAAACTTATATCAGCAGAGAATGCAGCACCCGCAAGCACTGAGGCAAGCGCAGCCACAGCTACGATTTTTTTCATAGGAAAAAATTCTCCTTTTTTAATGAGATTTTAGGCCAGAATCAGAATTGATGGATATGTTTAAAATTATTGTTCGATGAAACATAACTAAATCCTATTTTTCGAGGCCTATAAGATGAATACAAAAAGAACGACCCTTTGAAGGGGCGTTCTTTTTGATAGTGTAAAATTAAATCTGATGAACTCTTAATCTAAACTAGACTACAGTTTGACATGCAATGAAAGTGGAATTGCGATATTTGTTGTCTTAGCAGATTTGTATGCATCTTCAACACCGATTCCTGTAACACCAAGCTGCACACCAGTTGTGATTGTAGCACCCTTAGATGGAGTGATGATGCCGCCGAACTGAGCTGCGAGCTGAGTTCCACCTACCTTACGAGCATCGCTGTTGGTGAGGAAGTTCAAGCCAGCTTCAACAAATGCCTTGAAAGTTCCGTTTACTTTGTAGTTTGCATTTAATACAGTGCTTACCAATCCCTGTGCGTCAGCATCACCAGTCTTGGTGCTTGTCCAGTTCATGTAGATACCTGCAGCCAAAGCTTCGTTGATTGCATAGCGTGCGCGCAAGTCGGCAGCCATGTTAGTAACTTTATTATCCTCGTCCACATTGTTGAAACCGTATGTGAAACCAACTGTTGCGTTCAAAGCCTCAATTACTTTAGCTGTGTTGTAGAAACCTGCGAAAGAAGCGACCTTGTCTCTGTCAACATTGGCGATCAAATCGATGTTACCCAAGTCGTCCTGTGAGTAAGAAACCTGATATGTGAATGCAGCAGGAACCTTTTCCCAACCAGAATCTGTAGATGCAGCTGTTGCCGCGGTTTCTGTTTTCAGCATGTAGTCACCAGCAGCTACTTTACCTCCAGTAACTGTTGCTGCAGTTCCGTTCAGATTGTAATAGGTCTGTCCGGTTTTTACGCTTGTATTATCTGATAATGTAACAATAGACCAGCTTGTAGAAGCAGCTTTTGCTGCGGTTGTACCTCCGTTGTATTTAGCCACAAACTTGAACAACAATTTGCCAGGCAAAACATCAGACAATGTGTAGTCCAAAACAAAAGCAGGCTTTTTTGAACCCTGCAACAGGCCGTGAGCGTCAACATCGACACCTACACCTTTAAGAGCGCTAAAAGTGCCTTTTGAATCAGCAACGAAAGTTGCCTTGTTGTTTACACCAAGCTTACCCATGAAAAGAATGCTTCCTGGAGCTGTGTAGTTTGACTCGATGAATGAAAGATCATTCTGGTCAGTTGTAACTCGGTTAGAGTAGCGAGCATCGTTATAGAATGCCCAGAAGTTTGCTGCACCGACGCCGATTTTTGCATAGGCTGCATTTACAGCGATTTTGTCAGTTGCGACATCTGTTTTGAGGTAGGCTTCAACTGGTCCTTCTGTCAAAGTAACAGCTACTGTATCTTTCAATGATGAAGGGATAGAGAACCATGTCTGCTTGGTATCTCCCTCATTTGGGATGGTAAAAGATGCAATTTTTGGCTGGAATTTGATGTCTTGTGAGACTTTTAAATCAGCAGCAAAAGCACTGAGTGTCAATGCAGCAAGAGCGGCTGCGCTTACGATTTTTTTCATAGGAAAAAATCCTCCTTTTTTTAATCGGAAATTTAAACCAACGGTTTTTTTAATTCCCTTTTGTAAACAGACTATCACTCGTTTTCCAAGAGGTCAACGGAATTTTTTGAAATTTTCCGCTAAAAGTGTAACTATTTCTGTCAACTTTTGTTGTAAAAGCGAAATTCTTGTCAAATTCCCGTTGATGCCACATGAATTAAGGTTGCTTTTTAAAGTAACCAAAACAAATGAAAAACTGTTTTATTGATTTTCGGAAGGGGTGGCGGAATTCTTTAGCAAGAGGTTTGGGAAAGTTCGTTTTTGAGTGCAAGCACCTGCTCCAGTGGCAGGGAACAGCACGCCGCAATTTCTTCAGCAGTTAGTTTATTAAGTTTTAGAAAGTTTTCAGCATTTGCGATTGCGTTTCGCTGTGCACCCCGAGCTTCGCCCTGCACGATTCCCTCGGTAAAGCCTTCCTCTCTAGCTATTTCTTTTTCTTCATCTATCGTCTGCTGCCATGTCATGTACTGTCGCCTCCATTCTTTGTTGGCTTTCGCCCATGCTACTTTCTCCTCGATGTTCCTCGTGAAATCGGAATCGGCCTGTTCACCTTTGAGGAACTTGAAGAAAGATTTCTCCTCGTCTGTCTTCATTTTATCACAGCATCCCGCATTAAAAAAGACTTTGAAAGTCCTGTCATTGAGTTTAATTCCTTTGTCTTGACGACAGATATTCTCGAAGAAATATACCGGAAGGTCCTTTTCGAATGGTTTTTCGAGGCAGAGGAAGATGATGTATGTGTCTTTGAGTTTGGTGTAGTTATCCCCTTTTGAGAGATTATCTACATCGATGATACTTTGGTAATACCTCGCCCGCTTCGGAAGATTCTTGTTGTTTGTCGTCTGGATTTCGATGTCGAAAATCCGCTTGTTATCTTTTGCGTAAACATCAAAGCGAACACTCTTGGAGTCAATCCATTCCTGCATCGTCCGCTCGGCCTCCGGGACTTCCAAGTGGTCAATTTTGATGTGAAGAAGCAGTTCCAACAATTGACGGCAAAGCTCCGGGTCGGATTCCATAATTTTACAAATAGGGAGCGACGGCGTTAACCGGCAAAACTCACGAGGTGAGTTTTGAGCGAGATGATATGCTTTTATGAAAAGGGTGAAAGCGGTATCCTGTTCT
>CAMOEE010000062.1 GCA_946611835.1 uncultured Treponema sp.
CCGATTCCGTCAAAGCAGTTGGCACATTCAATATCAAAGAATAAATAAGTCATGGAAAGAGTATAACACAAAAAGACAGTGGATAGTAGAGGCACCGCAGGGCAATGATAGCCGAAACGCCCTTTTTCTGATAAACTTCTTTATTATGGACGAAATTGAAAGCAAAAATATCGGTGTTCTCATTGATGCCGACAACACGCCGTGCAAAAAACTCCGTGCTATCCTGCAGGAGATTGCGGTTCACGGCCATATAATCACCAAGCGGGCCTACGGAGACTTTTCGCTTCCGACCCTCAAAAACTGGAAGAACGAGCTTAACGACAATGCAATTATCCCTGTCCAGCAGTTCGCCTACACTCAGGGAAAGAATTCCAGCGACAGTGCCATGATTATCGACGCTATGGATCTCCTTTACACCGACAAGTACGATGCCATTGCCCTTGTCACCAGCGACTCAGACTTTACCAAGCTTGCCACGAGGCTTCGCGAAAGCCAGATTTTCGTTTTCGGAGTAGGGCAAAAAAAGACTCCCCAGTCTTTCATCAGTGCCTGTGACGATTTTATTTATATCGAGAATCTTGTTACCGAAGAAGAGGAGACCAACCCTGAGGAAGACGCAGCCTTTGCTGAGCAAAAGCGCAAGAGCCACAAGGCCGCCGACAAGCCCAAGAAGAGCTTCCTGGGTATTTTGCGTAAGAATGCCAATGGTGAAGTTGCCATGAGTGACCGCCAGTTCCGAAAGATTTTCAAGCTCCTGAACACGGCCTACGACAAGTACGCCGACGAGACGGGCTGGGCCGATGTGAGTGCGGCCGGTTCCTTCTTCAAAAGGCAGGATCCTGGCTTCGACACGGTGGATTACGGCTTCAGAAAGCTCACGGATCTAATAGAATACTTTGACGACGATTTTGAGATGAAAAAGGAATCTGGCTCAAGCCGCCGTCATGTTACTTTCTATTATCGACCGGTAGAAAAATAATACTTTCCTTAAAATAAAACAAAATTTTTACAAATTTTACATAATCTTCTCTTTCTTTTCTCTTCTTTTGGTTTTATAATGATAATAACTATAGTCAGAGAGAGAATTGTCATAAGGAGATTTTTATGCGGAAGTTTTTTTTCGTCCTTACACTTGTTCTTTTTGCTGTTCTGCCTTTCATCTCATGTTCGGCACTTTCTTCAGACAATTCACAAAGCGGTCTTTCTGTCCGTCTCCCTTCAAAAAATTCTTCGAGGGCTGCAAAGACAGATGCTATCCCGCAATGGGCAAATGATATCGTAACTTTTGAAGTTTCGGTTGAATCCATCCCTGAAGATGTCTTTACCCAGTCAAAAAATGCGGGTTGGGATGAAAACGTTTCATTTGAGGAGCTTCCGGTGGGAAGTTACAAGGTCACAGTCCTAGCCCTTGATTTAGAAGAAAAAATCCTTGGAAGAGGAGAAGAAGCGGCTCAGGTAGAAGAAGGAAAAGTCTCATCTGTAAAAATCTCAATTAAAAAGTATGTTGCTCCAGTCCATGAAGAGCCTTCTGGCGGAAATGAAAGCGGCGGCCTCGATGTAGAAATTGAATTCGGTGGCACGGCTTCTTTTAATGGAGAGGAATATGACAGCCTGGCTCAGGCACTTCTTGCCGCCAAAAAAGCCTCTGGCCTTGAAATTAAGACAATCACCCTTAACGGCAATGTAAAGGAAAACTTTGTTACAAGTGTCGAAAATAAAACGGTTTACAATCTTCCTTACTACATTCAGGGAGATGTCATACTCGACTTGAACGGAAAGACTTTGTGCTGGGCAGAATTCACTGATACAATAAAGGAGACTGCATACAATCAGTCAGAAAATCCGCTTTTTGAAGTTCCGTTGGACTATACGCTTCTTATCAAAAACGGAACAATCACAAGCGAGAGCGGGGTAAAGCATTCAAACATTCTGATTGGAACGACCGGCGGCACGATTGTGCTAAAAGATGTCGAGATTAAGAATGTCGCGGCTCCTTATATTCTGAGTATAAATAATTATGCGCCGGAAAATTATCCCGAGAATCACAGCAACGGAAGCTTGTACTGCGAGAATGTCACAATAAAGGACTGCAGGGGGCTTGCACAAAGCGGCACTTATGGAACTTCTTTGGGAATTCCGGTTTCAATCCTGTCTTCGGAATTCTATGCCCAGAAAATGACGATTAAGGATTGCGTCGGCGAGAGTGGTCTTTGCGGAATTGTTATTCAGGGAGATTCCAGCGCTTCCTTTGTAGGTGGCGGAATCACTTTGAGTAAGAATACTGAAATCAGTAAAATGGATGGCTCAGCCCTGGCCATTCTCGGCGGCTCCCTTTATGTCTCTTCATCAACGATTTTTGCAAATTCAAATTATGGCTCTCCTGTTAAGGTCGTTAATTCAGGCTCTCTTAACCTTGCTGACGGCTTTGAGTTCAAGTCATTCAGCGTAGACAGCTTTGAAGCAGAGAGCGTTTTGAGCAATGGCAGTCCTTACATCACGGCGGATACGCTGGGCTTAGAAAAAACAGAGAATAAAATCATCTCAGCTGAAAACGAAAATAGCACGGATTCAGAAAACATCGCCCTGATTCTCGGAAAAAATTCTGAAGGAGCGACATCTGAAATCGAAACAATCGGTGCACTTTACATCAGCGGAAATTCTTCAATTGGCGGAGTAATTGACTTGTTTATGAAGTCCAGCATTGGTGTGACAGGAGCAATTACCTCGGATAGTGTAATCAAAGTAAAATTTGAAGATATTGAGGAGTATGAAAGCCTGACTCAGACTTCAGGCGATTATCCACTCTTTTGGGCAGCAGGGCAGGAGAATGCCAATGATAACAAGGACTATGCCGCCGCTATCCCGACAGAATTTACTGTTTATGGAGATTCTGGATACACTATCGGTGACAGCGGTCGAAAGATTCAGTATGCCCAGGGCGAAAACAACGGCAACACAATTTACGCCCCTGTCGCAAAATAAAATCAATGGGAATAAATGCAGAAGAACACAGTTTTTTAATTTCCTCTGATTCTCTTGAAAGTGTAAAAAGCCGCATGATAGGTTTTATGATTTGTGAGGACGGCTCATTCTTTGTGAATGAGTTTCCTTCGGGGCATTCAAGAACCGGCTGTTTCGTTCTGATTGAGCGGGATGGCGACAAAATCCGGATAAGTCAGGATTTCTGCGGCTCTTTCGGTCTTTTTTTATATCAGGATGAGCATGGATTTTTGCTTTCCAATTCTTTTTTTACTCTTGCAGAAAAAATACCTGAAAAACTCAGCCTTAACAAAGATTACATGCATTCTTTCTTGTATGCGAGAGAAGCACCTCTTTCTCTCTCTGGCACTCTCGCAAACGAAATTCTCCGCCTTACATCCGAAATTTCCGTCGAAATCACAATATCAAGTAAAAGTTTATCCTTCAGAAAGGAAAAAACAGACTTTTTCAAGCGAAAACTTGCATCAAAAGAGGATTTCGATGTTTTAGACAGCTGGTATTTCAAATGGACCCGTTTTTACCGTGCGCTTGCCGAAAATCGCTATCCTCTCCTTGCTGATTTGAGCGGCGGTCTTGATACTAGAATCATTCTTTCAATGCTTATAAACGCACGGCTTGATTTGAACTCCTGCGTATCTATGCGAAGCCATATGGCAGTGAACATCACGAAAGATGCTGAGGACATGAGGATTTCAAAGATTATTGCTGACAGCCTGCATTTTAATTTGAATTCGCAGTCAGTAAAAATAGAGCGGAAAGGAAATATCGTTCCCGAAGAAGCTTTTGCTCTTATGCGGCAGTTCCCGATGGAGCAGACCTTTTATTGCAAGATGAGCGAAATTCGCTATCACACTCCGATTTTTGCCGCAAAGGGGCTGGGGAGCATCATCAAGGGAAGCGTAGGCCTTAGCGGACGTGACTGGAGCGGAATGGAAGAGGCACTGTCCGAATATGACTCGGTTTCGGACAAGCTCACGGACAAACTTGCTTCTCTTTCTGAATCGGAGAGGGAGAGTTTTAAGGCTTTTTCTCATGAACAGACCCGCCGTTATGCGAGGGATATTGTCTCGGAGATGCAGCTGGACGACCATCATACTGCGACTTATTTTTATAAAAAGGCTTTGATTGAGGGGCGTGACGCAAAAAAGATTTTGTGCAGTTTCTTTTATAATCAGTTCGTGGTTTCACCATTTATGGATCCGCTGATAACTGAATTTGATTATAATCCTTATGGCGATGACCGCTTGTACCTTCCGACTCTCATTTTGTCTCGCTACGCTCCGCAACTTTTGGAATTTGAAGTCGAGCATCGTTCATTCTCAAAACATACATTGGAGCGGGTGGAAAAATTTAACAATGAATATCCCGTGAGCCTTCCAAAATTTGAAAAACTTGATGAAAAAGCCCCCGCTGTCGTCTTTAGTGATGAATGCACGGACGATGATGGCACAGATTTATTCAAAGGCTTGTATGCGTCAAAAGATTTTTCGGATACGCTTGACCCCCTTGTCGGCAAGGAGCTTCGCATGGCAATTTGTGATGAATTCCCGCCAGAAATGCACCACAAACGCCCTTATCGTCCTTTTGCGCTTATAGCCTTGTATGAATTCTTGAAATTGATTCGAAAGTGAATTATCTGCAATTTTTCCATTCTTCGTAAGGAGCCTTGATTTTTGGCCCCCAGTCGCCCAGGTAAGAGTATCCGTTTCTTCGTTCCCGGCTCAGCTCGTTGAAAGAATCTACGAAACGCCGTCCCCGGTCACAGAAAACAGGTTTTAAGGTTTTGAGATCGTACATTCGTGCCCAAAGCGGCGGAGCGTCCTTGTCATCAACAAGAATTGTCTCGTAGTCGCTGTAGCGGCCGTAAGCAGAAACTTCTGGCTCAGCTGGAATCTCCACCAGTTTTTTACCTCGAATTACAATGTCCTCGCTCATAAGCCACTTGCAGGCTGAGTCGATGCATTCCTGAAGTTCTTTTGAAGGCGACTTGTCCTTCATCAGGGAAATCAGGAGATTTATTGATTCGATTGTGCAGATTGAAGGCGGCTCGAATTCCCTTGCCCAAATTGGCTCCAGGGTCTCATGGTCATGCTGCTGGCCCCAGGCTGCGGTAATTGTTCTTCCGTCATCAAGCTTTGTATGAATCTGGGTCTTTATAACGCACTGAACTCCCCGGTCATAAGCGGCTTTTGCCTCTTTTTGAGCCTTGTTGCCCAGTGGCTTGAAATAGTCCGGCTTGTCCTGAAAAATTTCCCGCAGAAGCTCCAGGACACCACTCATGGCTCCGTCATTGTAGGTGATTGCATAGACATCGCTTCCTGTCCAGCCGCCGCTTTTTGGATGCTGGGCATTTATAATCCACTGTAAGGCCCGCTTTGCACTTTCAATGTAGCGCCTGTCCTTTACCTGCTGGTAGACCTTGCAGAGATATTCGACATGGGTATAAATCGTATCATTGTCGAGCGTGCTTTGTGAGCCATTTTCTTTATGCTCGTATGTGAGGGGCTTTACAGAAAGTGTCTTTTTGTGAAGTTTTCCAAGCTCCTCCCTTGAATAAATTCTTCCCCAGTCAGTGTTCTTTGCCCAACCGCCATCGGGATTCTGCAGGGCCAGAATATTCTCAGTGATTCCCACGATTTGATTATCCTCATAAATCGGGTAGGGCGGAATATTGTCCTTGAACTTTTTTCGGACTCCATTTATTGAGTCCTTGAAAATTGACAGAGGTATTGTCTGATAATGCTCAAGATTCTTTTTTTGCCATTCCTCGTCAGACTCATGGCTACGGTCTGTTACCGCAGTGCATGAAAAAGAGAAGAAAATTGCCGTAAGAATAAAAGCCCAAATCAATTTTTTTGACATAAATCTTCCTCCTTCTGATTGATTATCGAAGTTGCCACTTGTCGCTTTTGTTGAGAATATAAATCCGACTGTAGGCTTCTGTCAGCTCGTTTCCATGCAGCTTAAAAGGCTTGTCCCCGAAAATTCCCCGGCACATTGTCGTCACTTCCTCAAAATTTGCATCATGAACGATTACTATGTCGCTGACTTTTGCAATGGCCCGCAAGGCCCTGTCATCACGGGATTTGTGGTTCGCATCATAAAATGCCAGGTCAAAATGGAGGTCAGGATTGCTCTGGACGAGTTTTTCCATGGCTTCATTATAGCCAAGGTCTCCCTTAAAACCGATTCGGTGGATCTTATAGTCGCGCTCGGCCTCATCGCTCATAGGAAAGCCTTTTACCTTCTGCCAGAAATCGACTCCGTACAGGGAGCTTCCTTTGGGGAGCCGATTGCAGACATAACGGAAAGTTTCCCCGAACTGAGTACAACATTCGAGATAGGTAATTGGTTTTTTAAAAGTGATTTCCTCAAAAAAATCAACCATTACGCTAGAGGGATTGCAGCAGCTCCAGAGGATTCTTTTTCCTGGATGCAGCATTGTGGTCTCAGCGATTTTTTCAGCACTCACGGAATCGTTTTTGAGCTTTTGTTTTTTTGCATAAAACTCTTCGGTTACTTTTCCGCTCAAATTCAGTACAGGATTCTGTACCTCATAACATTCTTCACGGAGAGAGCGGACATAAATGCGGGGGTCGTAACTTCTTTTAAAAATAACTTCGGGGATACTTTTTTTGAGACTAATTATTGTGTCATTAGGAATATCCTTGCTGTAAAGGACTGTACTTACCTGTGATTCTATGATTGCTTTTCTGATGGCATCTTCGTTGAGAAGGCCGGTATGATCCAGAAAGACAGAATCATCTTCGTAGTTGTTGTTGATTTGCCAGTAGTAAAGCATATAGTTCTCCTTAAAAAAGTCCGTGTTAGCGGCCTGGCATGGAGGCAAGGCCCCCTTTATTCAGTGTATGGCCGCAGGTATTCAAGTTTGCCCGATTTCGGGAGGGGAACATCATCATATATTATATCATAATGGCATAAGCCTAGTTCCCTGTCAATGCTATTTAAGATATTTTTAAGCGAAGCCTCATCCCTTGAGTAGCCAGACCTGGCCTTGATGTGAATCTCAAGATCGCAGGGGGATTTTTGTATAATCAGGAAGCGCTCAACCCATTCCTGACTGCAGAAAAGGTCGCAGAAAAACTGACCGAAGACCAGCTCTCCATTGGCCTTTTTGATATGGGCATTCGTTTTTCCGTGAAGTTCCGTGATGAGGGCAAAAGAGCCTTCCAGTCCTTCAATATTGTGGGTGATTGTGCCTGAGTCACCTAGCCTGTAGCGGATTAGGGGCATGGCATGATTGTTCAGGCTTGTGACAAGAATCTCGCCGCTTCCGTCGCTTGTGATTGAGCCGTCCTCGTGCAGGATTTCGAGCTTTACGCTGTGCTCGAAGACCCTCAGACCGTCTTTTCCGTTGACTTCGCTTGCAAGAGTTCCGGCTTCACTGCATCCGTACTGATTGGCTACCTTTGACTGTGGAAAGGCTTTTTGAATCGTGGTTTTTACAGGTTTTGAAAGCATACTACCGGTCGTTATTATGCAGACCGGGCTGAAAATTTCGATTTTATTCCTGTTTATGTAGCGTGAAAGCTGAAAAATCGGATCAACATAGGCCCAAATCATCACTGGCTTTCTCATGTTTATTTCGTTGATAAAAGAATTAAGCTTCTCATCGGTCTGGTGAAAAGCATCGAGGATAATGCGGTTGTTGTAGCGCAGGTTTTTTGGACCTTCCTTGAGCATTTGACCACCCAGAAGATTGCTTTCGTTGCCCCAGAGCTTAATCCAGAAATCCCCGGGTTTCCTGCCGTTTAATGCACCGAAAAGGAGTTTGTCTTCCTTTCCGCAATATTCCTGATTCTTGCAGTGCCAGACGGTGAGGGGAGTGCCGGAAGAACCGCTTGAGCTGTGGGCCTTTGCTCCCAGCTCGCTAAATTCATCGCTTTTAAGATTCTCGGCTTCGTTTTTGATAATTTCCCTGGTAAGGACAGGAATTTTACAGGCTTTTTCTTCGCAGAAACTTCCATTCTTAAAGAGTCCGATTTCATCAAAAATCCTGTGGTAGTAGGGAACATGAGAATAGGCATAATGGAGCAGGGATACGTATTTTTCGTTCTGGTAGGCCTGCAAGTCTTTTTGTGGCCCTTTGAAAAGGGAAAAGGCCGTATCGACATAATCTACTGCTGGGCATTCCATCGTCGGTAAAAGTCTCCTTTTTTGGCCATGAGCTCATCAAATGAACCCTGCTCTTTTATCGCTCCGTCTTCGAGAACGACGATATTGTCTACATTCTTTATCGTTGAGAGACGGTGGGCAATCATAATGACGGTGCAGGTTCCCAGGACCTTGTTTATAAGTTCCGTGACTCTCTGCTCGTTTTCGGAATCAAGGGCACTGGTTGCCTCGTCAAGAATAATGATTTTTGGTTCCCGGAGAAGGGCACGGACAAGGGCCAGACGCTGTTTTTCTCCGCCCGAAAGATTTGCCCCGGATTCTGAAATCTCGGCGTAAAGACCGCCAGGAAGTTTTTCGATGAGGTCGTCAAGTCCGACTGCGGAAATAAGGTTGTGAAGGCGTTCAGTCGTAATGTAGGGCATTCCGTAAGTCAGATTTTCGTAGAGAGTGCCTGAAAAAAGAATCGTATGCTGAGGAACGACCGCAATGTGCTTTCTGAATCCTGCAAGGTTGATGTCAAAGAGGTTGTTTCCGTCGATTGAGACCATGCCTTTTTGTGGCATGATAAAGCCGATAATCATGTTTATGAGGGTAGATTTTCCAGAGCCAGAGTCGCCGACAAAAGCGATGCTTGATTTTTCCGGGATATCGAGTGAGAAATTTGAAATGATATTGGCTTCTTCTTCCTTGTAGCGGAAATCGATGTTTTTGAGCTCGATATGACCCTTGAATTGTGATATGTCTTTCTTTCCATTGTGCTCCGTTGAATCAGCGCAAAGGACTTCGGCAATACTCACGCAGCCTTCCATTCCCTGTGAGAGGGCCGGAATCGAATTGGCGACGGTACTTACCCTGTTTACGATTGATGTGAAGTAAGACTGGAAAAGAGCAATCATACCGACAGTGATTATGCTTTTTGTGGCGAGATAGGCTGAGAAGGCAAGACAAAAAAGCTGGAAAAGCTGCAGGATTACCCAGCTTGTGGCTCCGAAAACCTGATTAACGACATCAAGGTTCTTTCCGGTTCCGTAAATTTTATTGAAATAATTGTCCATTCGCTCATTTTCTTTCTTTTGAAGGCCATGAGCACGCGAAATCTGAATCATTCCCAGCATTTCCGTGATGGCGGCACTTGCTTCCTCGACATCAAGTCGGTAATCCTTATTGTAGGCTTTGATTGGCTTTTTGAAGAAGTGTGAAAGGAAAACAGCCGTAGGAATAAAAAGAAGGTAGAAAATTGACATTACAGGACAGTCACGCAGGGTCATAATCGTAGCAGCAATGGCATAAAAGACAACCATAAAGAGGTTGCCGACGAAGGAAAGGAAAATTGATGCCACATTCTCGACATTTACCATGAGCTTATTGGTGATGGCTCCTGCCTGAGAATTTGTATGGAAGGAAATTGAGAGCATCTGCAGCTTGCTTATCATTGCGCTTCGGAGGCTCATCTCAATTCTGCGGACAATATTTCTGAAGACCAGGCAGTCAAACCAGGCAAAAAGGATGTTTACGAGAAGCGAGATAAAGGCAACAACGATGTTCATCCAGAATTCAAACAGGGATTCTTTTATGCCGCTTGTTGAGACAATATCGATGAGATTCGCCGTGACAACAGGGAAAATTACCAGAGGAAGTGTCTTTATTGAACGGATTATAAAGGAGAGTAAAAATCCCCATTTATGAATCTTTATTAAGAAGGCAATTTGCTCTGTAGGAGTAGGGGGATTATCCTTGCGGCTTGTGTAGAACTGCTCGATGATCTCTTCCGTGTTTTTTGCCCTTGATTTTCCGACTTTGATTGTAATCGAAAGATTTTTATTTTTGTATGTCGTGGAAATCTTGTCGGAATTCTTTTCGATAAGAACATCACGAATCTCTCTTTCAAGCTCTTCCTTTGAGTTTGAGGGAGTTATATGACTTTTGAGAACAAGTTCCTTTTCACTGGAGGTTAAAATTTTAATAGAGACCTGACTGAAACATTTATTGATTTTTACGGTGACCGGGGTAGCCGCTGAAATTGATTCTTTGAGATGGAGAGAAATTTCTTCGAAAAGAAGCGAGCACAAGGTCTTTCGTTTTTCGGGGATTGAGTAATCTGACAGTTTTTCGGAGATAAAATCCCAGGCCTGAGGGAGCTCAGAAATCGTAATTGTGAGCGATTTTTTGCCCGGAATAAACCTATTAAGAGGCGAGTTGTTATCAACATTCATATTGTTTTAATACTATGTTACAAAGGAAGATAAGTCAAATATGATTTTGGTAGACAGAACCTGCATTATAGAAAGTTGTAAAGAAGTGCCAGAAAGACCGTGTTCAGGCTTGTAGCGTACATCAAAATGTTTGACCGTATGATGTCCTTTGCCTCGATTTCCCGCTTTCCGTCACCGATGAAATCTTTTTTTTCGATTACGCCGCCGTAAACCGTGTCACCCGCAAGCCTTAGGCCCAGGGAGCCTGCCATCACGCTTTCTGTCTGGGCTGAATTGGGGCTTGCATGTTTGTAACGGTCACGGATAAAGATTTTTGCGGCATTTTTTGCATTAAACCGAGGCCGCTCAGGCCAAAGCGAGAGAATCAGCGACGAGAAAATCATCAGTAGCGCGCTGAGCCTTGAAGGAAGCAGGTTTGCCAGGTCATCGACTTTTGCGGCAAAAAAACCGAAGTGCAGGTATTTTTCGTTCTTGTAGGCAATCATCGAATCCATTGTGTTTATCGCCTTGTAGACCATTCCGCCACAAGAGCCGAAGAGAGCCATATAGAAAATCGGTGCGACTACCCCGTCGCTTGTGTTCTCTGCCACGGTCTCGACGGCCGCCTTTGCGACTCCCTTTTCGTCGAGGATATCCGTGTCACGCCCGACAATCATTGAGACAGCTTTCCGTGCTTCTTCCAGGCTTCCTTTTTTTAGCTTGTGATAGACTTTCATGCTTTCATGGCACAAGCTTCGGGCAGCTATGCACTGGTAACACATAAGGCTCTCGACAGAAAGAAAAAGAAGCGGAGAAATGGCTTTAGCGGCAAAAAGAATCGCATAAGAGAGCGAAAAAGATGCCAGGACCAGTGCTAAAACCAGGACAAGACCTTTGAATTTCTGAACTTTCGGGGAATTCTCGGGATTTCTGAGCCGTTTTTCGAGAAAAAAAATGAATTTTCCCATAAATCGGACTGGATGAGGAAAAAAATGCGGATCTCCGAGAAGGCAGTCAAGCAAAAATCCTGCAAGAATAGAAAATCCTGTATGATGGGTTAAAATGAAGTCAAAATTCATGCTTGCACTTCTCCGCCGGGATTTTTTCATAGGAAGCCCTGCTTATCGTAAAATCAGCTGTTTTGGAAGGGCTTTCCAGAGTGATTTTATATCCTTCGCCGAAATTTGGCTGCCACTGGTACATTGACTTACCTTCGTTAGGGAAAAAATAAGCCATGATAGCCGAAATTGGCCCTCCGTGGGTGAAAATTGCGAGCGAACGATAGTTTTTTATTGCCTTTTCCAGGGCAAAAATCACGCGATTTTTCATCTGCAGCCAGCTTTCTCCATGAGGACATGGATTGTCATTGTGTTCTGTCGACCGGAGTAAAATTCTGTCTACCTGATTCTGTGTAAGTTTCTGCGAAAATCTTCTTTCTTCTCTGTCATTCTCTCTTTTTTCTCTCTCAAATCTTTCAGCTTCCCCTTCCAGCCATTTTTGATATTCGGGATTATCCTTTAATTCTTCATAGCTTTTCATTTCAAAATCCCCAAAATCAATCTCACGGAAGGAAGCGTCGGCCGTGACTTTATCGAAATCAGGCGAAATCTCTGGGTAAAGAATCCCAAGGCTTTGGCTTGTTCGTTTGAGTCCACTCGTG
>CAMOEE010000063.1 GCA_946611835.1 uncultured Treponema sp.
TTCCCTTTTCGGTGACTTCTTTGCCTTTTTCGTCTTTTCGGTTGCCAAAGAATGCACGGAGCAATCCGCCGATGAAAATTGGTGTTGAAAGATGAATCGGAAGATAAACGCCGATTGCGACCGGAAGAACCGGGATTCCGATGATTTCGATTGCGACTGCAATTCCAACGCCAACGAGAACCAGAACCCAAGGCAGGTTTCCGCCCATAACGCCCTCGACGACAAGTTTCATCAAAGTGGCCTGTGGAGCCGGAAGCTCTTTTGAGCCGAAGCCCCAGGCAGCGTCAAGAAGATACATGATTCCGCCGATAGCAAGAGCCGAGACCACACATCCAATCAATTCACCAATCTGCTGATTGCGTGGAGTTGCACCGAGAATGTAGCCTGTCTTCAAGTCCTGAGACATATCGCCGGCCATTGAGGCGATGATACAGATAATTGTTCCGACACAGATTGCACTTGTCATTCCGGCTACGCCAGTGTGACCTGTTGATTTGAGAAGTGCTGTTGCAATGAGAAGCGTTGCTATTCCCATGCCAGAGACCGGGTTGTTTGAGCTTCCGACGAGACCGACCATGCGGCTGGAAACTGTAGCGAAGAAGAAACCGAAGATTACGATGATTACAGCTCCCAAAAGACCGACCGGAATGGCAGGGAAGAGCCAGATAATGACGATGATTGCCAGAGCGAGAATCAAAAGACCTTTCATTGGAAGGTCACGGTTAGTTCTCTCTTCTGATTCAATCTTGTGGCCAAAACCGCTCATTGCCTTTTTGAAAGTGCGGATGATTGTCGGGAAAGACTTGATAAGGCTGATGATACCGCCAGTTGCAACAGCTCCCGCACCGACATAACGAATGTAAGTGCTCCAGATTCCCCATGCACCAAGCTCAGATACAGGAGCTTTGGCTGGCGGGAATAGTGAAGATGAGCCGAAGAAACTGATCAATGGAATTACGACGAACCAGCCGATTACGCCGCCTGCAAACATGTAAGAAGAAATCTTTTTTCCGCAGATGTAACCGACGCTGGCAAGAGCCGGGAGAACATCAGCACCGAAACCAGTTCCGAGTTTTTTGATGCTCCAGTCGATCTCTGACGGGAAAAGACAGAGACCGTCAGCAATGAACTTGTAGATGGCAGCGATTCCCAGGCCTGAGAAAACGGTTTTTGATTTTTCGCCGCCCTCTTCACCGGCAAGAAGAACTTCTGCACAAGCTGTTCCTTCCGGGAAAGGAAGGACTCCGTGCTCCTCGACGATGAGAGCCGAGCGAAGTGGAACCATGAATATAAGACCAAGCAGGGCCGCACAAAGAGAAATGATAGCGATTACCCAGAAAGATGGCTTTGAGACTACATCGCTTTCGTTGGCCCACATAAAGAGAGCCGGCAGGGTGAAGATTGCGCCCGCTGCAAGAGACTCACCGGCAGAACCGATGGTCTGAACAAGGTTGTTCTCCAGAATCGAATCTCGCTTGAGAATGATTCGGATAATTCCCATTGAAAGGACGGCGGCTGGGATTGAAGCCGAGACGGTCATACCGACTCGGAGACCCAGATAAGCGTTTGCCGCACCGAAAAGAACGGCGAGCATAATTCCGAGACCAATAGAAACCGGTGTGATTTCTGGCAAGACCCGGTCTGCGGAAATGAAGGGTTTGAATGATTTTTCTTCCATAAAAGAAAACTCCAACTAGAGCATAGGATTTAAAAAACTGATAAACTTTTTATCCGTTTATTATAATGAACCAAGCTAATTATTTAAAGGGTCAATATTTGTACCATTCCGTCTCTTTGTAGTCAAAATCGCCCAGATGAGGGGCCAGTTCCTCAAACCAGAACCTGTCTTCGATTTTACGGTCTCCGCTTGTCCTTCCCAAATGCCTGTCTGCCCTCACACCCTTTCCATGAAAGTCGCTTCCAGCCGTGACGAACATGCCGAATTTGCGGGCAACTTCCTCCAGCTTGAATCCTTCGTTGATTCGAGCCGCAGGGTGCCATGCTTCCATTCCCTCGACCCCGTGATTCCGTATTTTTTCGATTGTCTCGTCCATTTTTCCCCATGAGACATAAAGGGAGAGGGGATGAGCAAGAACAGGAAGGCCTCCCGCACTTCGGATTGCGCTTACGGCAACATCAAGATCTTCGCCTTCGTGGGCGACATAATAGGGGCGGCCCTTGCCCAAAAATCTGTCAAAGGCTTCCTGACGGTGTTTAACCTTTCCGATTTTCAATAAAAAGCTTGCAAAATGAGGCCGGCCAATCTGGCTTTCGGAGAACATGGACTCAATTTCGTCGAGAGTGATTTCAATTCCATCTTTCTGCATTCGTTCTACGATTTCCTGATTTCTTTTGCGGCGGCTTTCGGTTGTGCTTGCCACGACATCTTTAAGCTCCTCGGAATTTTTGCGTAAGCCCATTCCAAGAAGATGAAATTCTCCGCTTGGCCATCGTATGTTTATTTCGATTCCGGGAACAAAAATGATTCCGCTTCCGCTTTCTGCGCATGTTTTTGCGGCCTCGCTCAGTCCGTCAGTAGTGTCATGGTCGGTCAGAGCCCAGACTTTCAGATTCTTTTGAATCGCATATTCCGCTGATTCTTTTGGGCTGAAAAGACCGTCAGAGGCGGTTGAGTGAGAATGTAAGTCTATCATAAGAAAAATAATAGCATAAATTTAAGACTTGTGTTATACTATTAACAGGAGTTTAAAAACGTTATGCCAAGAGCGATGTCTTATTCAAAAGGTTCTATTATTTATTTCGAAGGTGACAGCGACGACAGAGTTTATATTCTTCAAAAAGGTCGTGTTGTAATCACCACAACAGATGTAGAGACAAAACTCCAGACCATGGAACAGGTCAAGCAGGGCGAATTCTTTGGTGTAAAATCAGCAATTGGTCATTTCCCTCGAGAAGAAACAGTAAGAACCCTTGAGGATTCTGTTTGTATCGTAATGACATCTCAGGAATTTGAGGCCTTGTTCAGCACAAACAAGCAGCTGATTATGAAGATGCTCCGTGTATTCTCAAATCAGCTCAGACAGATTCACAAAAAGACAGAGGCAGTCCTTAACAAAAATGATTCAATCAATCAGGTGAGCGGTCTTTTCGCTGTTGCAAAGGCTTTCTTCGATGATGGAAAATGGCAGAGCTGTGAGGATGTCTGCAAAAACTACTTGAGAACTTATCCCACTGCTCAGCATGTTACAGAAATCAAAACCATGCTCCTTAAGTCCGATGCTTATGTCAAAAGGGGCATTTCCGAAAAAGATGCCGTTGAGGACGATCCTTCAACAAAGCCGGACAGCTCAATCAAACTTTTCGAGCTTCCTGCCTTCAAGCGTTTTGAAAAGCACTATGAGAACGGTCAGGTAATCATAACGGAGTTTGAGCGTGGCGAGACATTCTATCTCATTCAGAGCGGCACCGTTCAGCTCACAAAATGCGTTAACGAATCCAACAAAAACCTTGATATCTTAAAGCCGGGCGAATTCTTCGGCGAAATGGCAATTCTTGATAATTCTCCCCGTTCCGCAACCTGTGTTGCCCGGGGGCATGTCGAATGTCTTGAATTCAACAAGGCAAACTTTGAGATGCTTATAACAGGAAATCCTCAGCTTGCTTTGATTCTTCTCAAGCTCTTCTGCAAGCGAATCTACGACCAAAAGCGCCGTCTCCGAATCCTTGTCATTGCAGATCCTCATGCCCGCCTTGCCGATGTCTTCTGTATGTTCGACGAAATGAATCCTCGTCCGCCTACAGCTGACCGTCATCGAAAATTCAATGTAACAGAGTCAGATATCGCCCACTGGTCAGGCCTTCCTTTTTCCGTTGTCAAGGATGAGCTTAAGCATTTTACGATGTCGCGCAAAATCGAAATATTCGAGAATTATGTCATAGTCAACAATATCGTTGATATGAGGCGAATCGTAGAGACCAGGGCAGACGCAAAAAAATAAGTCTTTTGTTTTAGTTTCTTTCCTGCAAATCCTTGAAAATTGCCTTCAGCTCGTAAACGAATGAATACAAATCATTAAAGAGCATTTCGTTTTCGCTGGCACATTTTGCAAAGACTTTCAGGTTCTCTTCACTGACCTGCTCCGTCTTTTTGACATTGCTGATTACATTATTGATTCCCCGGACATTGTTTTCGATTACGGAACCGATTTTCGTGATGTTCATGTTGCTTGAGGCGTTTGCTTCACGAACCTGGGAGAACTTGTTGAGGGTATCTTCTGTTTGAGATGCAAGATTTTCAAGTGCAGCAGTATTCTTCTTTGTGATTTTTTCGAGATTCCCGATTGAATTTACGAGCTTTTCCACATTGAGATTGATTTCTTCGGATGTTTTGCTCGTGTCATTGGAGAGCTTTTTGACTTCGTTTGCGATTACCCGGAAGCCTTTGCCTGCAACTCCCGCCCTGGCCGCTTCAATGGAAGCGTTAAAAGAAAGCAGGTTTGTCTGTGCGGAAATGTTCTGGATGTCGTTGATTTGTGAGGAGATTGTTTTTGCCTGTGAGATAAGGCTCTCGAACTGGGCGGCATATTTCCGCTGTTCCTGCTCAATCTCATCGACAGAATTTCGGAGCTGCTGAATTGTCTGCGCAATCATTCCCAGGCGGTGGATATTTCCTTCTACGCTCTCGGAAATCTGCTTGTTTCCGGCTTCCATTTCGTTTGTGTCCTCAAGGAGCTGCTGCAGGGAATGCTGCTGTTCCTGTGCCGCCCTGGACTGTTCTTCACGGCTTTCGAGATATTTTTTAAGGAAGTCGCCGCCAATCGCATCTTTGGCGAGGTATTGAATTAGAGTTTCTACGGTATCGATACCGGCTTTTATAAGATTGATAGATTCCATTTTTAGTCTCCCATTACCAGGCTTACAAGAGTTTGATTACAGTGAACACGGCCGATTTGCTCGCCGTAGCAAGAGAAGCCGCAGAATGTGGGGAATGTCTGCTTGTATTTACGGATAATGTTTGCGGCTATTCCCATTCTGTCAAAAGCCATCGTTCGCGTGATGCAGGTCATAAGAAGGGTGAATTTGGGGCTTGGAATTACTGATAGGATTTGCGAGCAGGTTTCGTCGCACTTCTTTTCAGGGTCGCCGATATGCATCATTTCCAGGGTTGAGTTTGGAACGACCCGGGCAAAAAGAGAGCATGAGCCGTCTGCAGCAAAGCCTGCGAGGGCTGCGATATGAATCGAGCCGTTGATGTGGCGGCCGAAAGGATTTTCGAAAGTCATGCCCTCGGCCACTGACTCAGAGACACCAAGCTGCTGGGCGTAGACACTTTTTGCCCTCTGACCGTTAAGTGAGAAAATCGTGCGGTTGATTGTGTCGGACCTGGTGACATAAATTGTTTTGCCGGTCGGATTAAAGATATCTTCCTGACGGATGTCGAATTTGCATGAAGTTTTGACAAAAAGGAATGCGGCCCCGTCCTGTGTGGTGCGGCCGTTGTAACTTACGAATGTTTTTGCTTCGCTGCCAGTGAAGCCGGCCGTGCCGCCTGCAAGGGCAAATTTGTCATTCTGGATGATTGAGTAAAAATTTGAGAGAATCGTTTCTTCGGCATTGAAAACACCGTTGATAAAGGCGATTGCGAAGGCCGAGCGGTGAGACATCGGGTCTGCCATGGCTATTCCTGCCTCACGCAGGGCATCCTCAATTTCGCTTTTGCTTCCCACAGGATATTTGCTCCCGTTTTCCACAAGAACGCCTTTTACCCGGGTGTGAGAATCGCTCATTGTAGTGAGCACGACAGAATCGTTCTGAAAGCCGTTGAGGTCGATTTCGCCGGCCGTGCTTGCACCAATAACTTCACTGTCAGGAAAGTGCTCTTTGATTGCGGCTGAAAGTGCCTCAAAATCATACTTGATTGCAGCCATAAATATTACGGCATTATAAGAATCAGGGCTTTGCTTTAATTGACGGACCAAATCATTTGCTGCCTCTTGAGCATCACTGATTCTGGTAGAAACTACTTCTTGTACCATAAAACCTATCCTTGTATGAAAATTATATAATATTATTAAAATAAAGTAAAATTTATTTTGATATTTCTCTTTTGTCGGACAGAATTCTTAAGAAGTGATTATTTGTAGGAGAGTTTTAGAGCCAGGGAGAAAATCATGCCGTCTGCGCCTTTCCCTCTTGTGAGGGAGCCGAGGGGAAGATAGGTGCGGAATTCACTGCCGATTTTCCATTTTTCGGAGAGAATGTAAGAATAAGAGACAGAAAGCTCCGGGTAGAGAAAATTCAAATTGCTGAAAAATGTCCCGTTGATGTCGGAAACATCGTCGCTGGCCTTGCTGCCCGTGTCACGGTTGGGGTCGTCTTCGCTGACACCGTTTGAAAGAATCGCATGGCGGATAAAAAATCCAAGCCCGCCAGAAGCCGAGAGAAGGTGTTTTTTGCTTTCGCCGAGCTGCCATCTGTAGCCGCCTGTCAAATCTATCATAAAGGAAAGGGCTGTCGCCGTGCGGTTTTCGATTTCGGCGGGCTGGGCGTCTTCTCCGTCCCAGAGATAGTAATTTGTGAAAAAGGAAGCGTGAGCCGTGAGCAGGATGTTCCTCTCGAGAAGAAAGTCTCCGCCAACGCCCATAGAATACATGATGGGGCTTGGGGCAGACTTTGTGTGGTCATCTGTATTGAGCATGAGTTTAGGCCCTGCGGTGATGAATAAGTCAGCATCAAGGGCGTGCAGGGAAGCGAGAGAAAGAAATAAAACGCTTACGAATATAAAAAATCTTTTCATAAGACCGTGCGCAAGGAATACGGAAGGCGCGAAGCGTTCCGAAGCGAAGCGAAGGAATGGAGCGTTAGCGGAACCTGGAGTACTCCGACCGCTGCTTGTCAGCGGATGCGCCCAAGTTTTAATTCCTAATTCCGCATTATTTTATATTCTACTTTGAATAGAACAATTTTTCCATATCGACCGTGAGAAAACCGCTCCGGCCTGTCTTGTAGAAGTCGCTTTCCTCCCAGGCAACGACCAGATATTTGCCGCTGATTACGAAGGACTGATAAGAGTAGCGCTGGGGCAGTTTTGGAAGGCGGAAGGCCACTGTACGGCCGTTGTTGATGAGGGGGTAGCCGTCGAGGGAGCCTGCAAAGTAGGTTGTGCCGTCGTTGAAAATTGTGCAAATCCAGTTGTCCTTGATGATTGCGCTTGCGGCACTTCCGTCCTCATCAGTGCCGTTGTCGAAATATCGCGGGGAAGAGCCGCCGAAATCGTGGCAGGTGAGCAAAAAGCTGAAATCCTTTGGAATTGACTTGAGCAATGTCTTTAAGCGGACAGGGGCTTTGTCGAAATCTTCTGGAGTTACAAGGTTCCTGTAGCTGGACTCGCTGATTTCTGAGACCTTGATGCTGGCTGAGTCTGAGTTTCTGGAAAAGGGCTGGACGCTGGCCAGGTCAACGAGAGACTTCCATTTGATGTAGTGGAAGGATACCTTGTTGTTTTTTGTTGATTTTACCGAGCTGAACCAGTCGCTGCCGTCGAAGAATGTATTGGTGACTTCGCCGGCCTGCTCGATGTTTAGCTCACCGTAAGTTACGACCGGGAAGAACATTTTTTGAGCTGTTGAAAGGCGGATTATGTGACTTTGATTCTGATTTTGTACCTGGTTTGCCGATTTGTTGAAGAAGGAGTTCTTTACCAGCGTGAAGTAGGGAATTTCGCCCTCGAAGACAAGATTACCGGCAGTTGAGTCAGAAAAAAGCTGGTAGTCCTGAATCAAAATCGGGTTGTCCGTTTTGTCAAAATAAAGTGCGCCCAGGTGGTTCACAAGCATGATTGCCTTGCCGTCGAGCGTGACATTTCCGTCACAAATTCTCACGCTTTCTGTCCAGGGCTTTAGTGACTGAATTGCCGAATGCTGGGGCAAATCAACTTCCGCAAAAGAATCGTTGGCAAAGTAAAACCATTTGTGGTCGCTTGATTTTTGCTGCATCTGCATCGGTTCTTCAAGGGCAGTTTTTTTACCGCAGGCCGTGAAGATAATGCAGATTGAGAATATTTGAAGTATGATTTTCGACAATTTCATAAATATATTATCGGAAATATCAAATGGAAAGTTGAAAGTGGAAAAGGAAAAGCGGGAATGTGCTGTTAACTCTTTAGTTTTGACATTTCCTTTTGGCAGAGCTGGTCACATCTCTCGTTGTATTCCACTCCTGCGTGGCCCTTAACCCAGTTCCATTCCACATTAAGTGAGGCGTTCAGGGCGTCGAGTTTCTGCCAGAGTTCCTGATTGAGAACAGGCTTTTTTGCCGCCGTGCGCCAGCCGTTTTTTTTCCAGTTGTGAATCCAGCTTGTGATTCCGTTTTTGACATACTGGCTGTCGATGTTTACCTGGATTGGAAGGGCACGGAGGCGCTGGGTGTTGTATATTGCTGAGAGTGCTGAGATTGCGGCTGTGAGTTCCATGCGGTTGTTCGTGGTGAGTTTCTCGCCGCCTGAGAGTTCACGAGCCTCGCCCTCAGCGATGACCACGCAAGCCCAGCCGCCTACTCCTGGATTTCCCCAGCAGCCGCCGTCGGTGTATACGATTATTTTTTCGCCAGAAGTCTTTGAGCGCATCTCGTCAAAAGAAAATTGATTCTGCATGGGAAAAGTATACAGAAAATACGGGATGTACTCAAATGCGGGGGCGAAAGTGTCTTGCCTGATACTTGCTTTCGCCCGCCTTTTGCCTCTAATTTTCTCCACGAAGGAAGGCCGTTGCGAAGGAAGCCGACTGATAGCCGATTCCCAGTTTGCAGCTTACGCTTCCTGAATCAAGGGCACTCAAAACTAGGGATGATTTTTCATCGTTGGCGGCATAGGTTGCCGGGGAAGTCATGTGCTCCCAGATACCGCTTGTCGCACTCGTTGATGATGAAACAAAGGCAGTCTTTACGGCCTTTTTGTTCTCGATGTTCGTTGCGTCCAGGTAGCTGATTACCGGAGAACATTTAAGGCCGTAGACAGAGCCTGAACCAGAGCTGGATTCAAGTTTGATGTCTGTCCATTTTCCCACAGAGTTTGCGCTGTCAACCTTGTAGCAGGCAGCAACACTGTAGCCGGAATCTGCTGAAGAAGAATAAGTGTATTTTGGACGAAAACAATGGAAGACTTTTGATTGTAAGAAATGTCTTAATGCACTCTTATTTGCTAAGAGAAAAGATTGGAGAATTTAGATTTTTAAGAAGATGTTCATTTCTCATGCGTTTTGCAAAAAAGCGTCCCAAGTGCTAAACTTACTGCATGGAAAAGACGGATATAATTGTCAGCGGATTATTTGATTTCATAAAAAAAAGCCCCACGAGCTTTCATGCGGTGGAAAATATCAGCCGTATTTTGTGCGGAAAGGGCTTTACTGAGCTTTCTGAGTCCGAGCCGTGGAATATAGCTCCGGGCGGAAAATATTTTGTCAGGCGAAACGGCTCTGCCCTGATTTCATTTTGCCTGCCTGAATCTTACGAAAAGGCCTTTATGCTCTGCGCTTCCCACAGTGATTCGCCTTCTTTTAAGGTTAAGGAAAATCCAGAGCGGAAAGAGGCGGGCGGTGTAAAACTCAATGTGGAAAAATACGGCGGAATGCTCATTAATCCATGGTTTGATAGACCCCTTTCTGTGGCGGGGCGGATTGTCTTTAACGATGGGGGAAGGATCAAAGAAAAACTCGTCTGCATTGACCGTGATTTGCTCATGATTCCAAATCTAGCGATTCACATGAACCGGGAGGCCAACGAGGGTCACAAAATCGATGTTCAGAAAGAGATTGAGCCTGTCTTTTCCCTTTCAGAAAATGTATCCCTTCTTGCTATAATTTCTCAAGAGACTGGCCTTCCAAAAGAAGATATTCTAAGCCATGATTTGTTTTTATATGACAGAAGCCAGCCTTGCAGGTGGGGAGCCGAAGAAGAATTTATCTCAGCCCCCCGGCTTGATGATCTGGAATGTGCCTGGACGAGCTTACAGGGATTTTTGTCGGCGGAAAAGCCGGCATCGATTTCAGTTTATTGTCTTTTTGATAATGAGGAAGTGGGAAGTTCGACCCGACAGGGAGCGGATTCCACATTCCTTTCGGATACACTGGAGCGCCTTTCTGAAAAACTCGGCTGGTCTGGCGAAGATTACAAGATTGCCCTCTCAAAGAGTTTTATGCTCAGTGCGGACAATGCCCATGCCCTTCATCCGAATTACGCCGAAAAAGCAGACCCGGTCAACCGCCCCCTTTTGAACGGCGGAATCGTAATCAAGTACAATGCGGCACAAAAATACACTTCGGATGCAGTAACATCAGCTTTCTTCAAAATGATTTGCAAAAAAGCGGCCGTGCCCTGCCAGGTTTTCACGAACAACTCCAATATCCCAGGCGGAAGCACGCTGGGAAACATCAGCCAGAATCATGTTTCCATTCCCTGCGTTGATATCGGTCTTGCCCAGTGGGCCATGCACTCACCCTATGAAAGCGCAGGTGCGGAAGATGTCGAAAGCATGATTAAGGCGGTGAAGTGCTTTTTTGAAAGCGTGGTCTGAAAGGGCAGCTTTTCCTCATAACAAAAGAAGGGCCCGACAGCACAAGAAACTTAATCAAGTCTCCTGTGCTCCCGGGCTACCTTTATTCAGTTATTGACAGATTTGCTTTTTTATTTTTTCAACTGAACGCTAACCGGATAATCTGAGAAATACGGCATGGTGAGAATTGTGTTCTCAGGCAGGTCTTTTTTCCAGTCCTGTTCAAGTGAAAAATTATTCAGATAGGAAGTCATGGCTTTTTTCTGTTCATCAGTAAATTTTGCAAGCTGGGCTTCGTTAGCCTTTTTCAATTCTTCATTTGATTTGTGGTTGATATTTTTTACATCCGCTTCTGAAAGTCCGCGAGTCCAGAAAGCCACATCGACGGTTCCGCTTGCAAGGGCTGTTGCCCGGCCTACGCTTGAAACCTGAACCATGGTGATATTCCTGTCGAGACGTTTTCCGATTTCTGCGAGAATGGCTGTGTTGAATCCTGCGAAAGTTCCATCCGGTGCGACATAATCCATTGGCGGAAGAGAGCCTGTAACTGCGACTTTGATTGTCTTTCGGCCTTCTTTGTATTCTGGGATGATAGAATCAATATCATTTCCGTTCATTACATCGAGAATATGTGCGTTAACCAGTTTGTTCCAGGTGCCGTCAGCCTTCATTTCTTCGATTGCCTTGTCGAACTCGTCATGAAGAACCTTGTTTTTTTCGAGCATCATAAAAGAAAAACCGTTAGCGACTATTGCAGTTGCCATTGCTGAAAACGAATCTTCCTCAACAATACCTGCCGGATTCCTGCTGAATTTCAGTGACATCTCAAGCTTTGGATTTTGCCTGCAAAGATATTTAGCAGTAGAGTAAGGAATGCTAGTCATAACAGCAATTTCTCCGGACTCAAGAGCCATAAGCATTGCATCTAGAGTGTCATAGAAGACGACGGTCTTAACCTCAGAAGCAGGTTCAGTTTTGTCATTCTGTTTAATCGAGCCTTCTTTTTCCATTTCGAGCTCTATATCTTTCCTTTCATTTAAAACAGTTGCATAGTCTTTTTCTGAAAGATTGAGGAAGGAAAGCGCTCCTGCTTTTAATTCCTTCTGCTCATCTTTTTTTCCCGAAGCGAAAAGGCTTCCCATAGCGCAAAGAGCCATCAAGATACCTGCAAATTTTTTGATTTTTTTCATTAAAGTCCTCCTGTGAATAAAAAAACTAGTAAAATTTAATATTATTTAAATTATCCAGCCCTTTTTCTGCCTTGTCAAGAAAAACCTTTTTTGAAAAAAATTCTTGCCGATTTGCTTTATTTTTATTATTTTTAATTTTGTACAAAAAATAAATGACGGCTCGGATTTTTCAGGAATCTCTGCCGATAAGGAGATAAAAACAAA
>CAMOEE010000064.1 GCA_946611835.1 uncultured Treponema sp.
AGGAGCGAGATGAGGACGCACACCCGCTTCACGATAAGGAGGCGTTATGCAATTTCCGACAAAGAGGTCTGACTCCTAGGGAGTCTTGTTCTAAATAACACTCCACCTGCGGTCAAGCAGGATACCATTAATTGCCCTTCATTGAGTATGAAGACCCGGCAAACTATAAACCGCCAGAAGTTGGCGGTTTTCTTTTTTTATGCTAGAATGTCTTCATGCGCATAAAACTAGAAAGCCTCAAAAAAACATATTTTTCATGTAACGATGAAAAAAAAGAGATACATGCCGTTGACGACGTTACGCTTGATATTCCTGAGAACACGATTTTTGGTATAATCGGAAAGAGCGGCGCAGGAAAATCTTCCCTGGTGCGGCTCGTAAGCCTGCTTGAGACTCCTGATTCAGGCGAAGTCTGGTATGGCGACAAGCGGGTCGATAATCTTTCAAAAAAAGAGCTTATTGCCTGGCGGCGAAAAACAGGCATGATTTTCCAGAATTTCAATCTTTTTTCTTCACGGACGGCTGGCAAAAATGTCGCTTATCCCCTTGAGATTGCAAAAGTTCCTAAGGAGAAAATCCGGTCAAAGGTAAAGGAGATGCTCGACCTTGTTGGCTTGGGCGACCGCGAGAACGCCCCCATCAGCACTTTAAGCGGCGGTCAGAAGCAGCGTGTTGCTATTGCCCGGGCACTTGCCACTGAGCCTGGAATCCTTTTTTGTGATGAGGCAACTAGTGCGCTTGATCCCAACACGACAAGGCAAATCCTGAGTCTCATAAAAGAAATCCAAAAAAAGATGAACCTCACTGTGGTTATGATTACCCATCAGATGGAAGTCGTGCGCGATGCCTGTGAGAGCGTCGCTGTAATTGAAAACGGAAGAGTTGTTGAGACAGGGCTCGTTAAGGAGATTTTCTCAAATCCTAAGACTCAGACAAGCAGAGATTTCATCAAGAATATCGCCGCTGAGTCTTCCCGAGCTGAAACAAGGGATGGCGACATCGTAAAATGGAGCGAAAAAACCGGCAGCTATCTTCTTCATTTTTTGGGTGAGACCACAGGTGAGCCTGTCTTAAGCAAAATTACCAGGGATTTCGGTGTAAGTTTCAATATCCTGGCTGCAGGAATCAGCCACCTGCCCGATGAGGATGTCGGATACATGGAGACAGACATTATCGGTGATGAAGAGGCCGTGGAAAAGGCTATTGACTGGTTAAAAACTAATAATGTCAGGGTTCAGAAAAAATAAACCACAGATTACACGGATTATAATATAAAATCTGTGACATCTGTGTAATCTGTGGTTAAAATCTAGAGGATATGATATGGAACAAATTTTGATACTTGTAGGAACTTCTACTTTAGAGACTCTTTTGATGGTCTTTTTTTCTACGATTTTCGCAATTCTTATCGGATTTCCGCTTGGAATCCTTCTGAATGTCACGAACAAGTACGGAATTACGCCTAAGGCAGGTTTTAACCTGGTTCTGAGCCGCATCATCGATGTTCTGCGCTCTTTTCCTTTCGTAATCCTGATGATTGTGCTTTTGCCGCTCACCCGCCTCATTCTGGGAACGGCAATCGGCACGGCGGCCACCATTATCCCCCTTTCGATTGCGGCGGCCCCTTTTGTTGCCCGAATCACAGAGACGGCCTTGAATGAAGTGGATCCTGGAGTAGTGCAGGCAGCCAGGGCCATGGGCTCAACCAACTGGCAGATAATATACAAGGTTCTCATTCCCGAGGCCATGCCTTCGGTTGTTTCTGGAATCACGCTTACCGTCATCAATTTGGTCAGCTATTCGGCTATGGCAGGAACTTTGGGCGGCGGCGGACTTGGAGACCTGGCAATCCGCTACGGATACCAGCGCTTCCGCACTGATGTTATGATTGCTTCAGTAATCGTGATTATCGTTATGGTAGCCTTGATTCAGTTTGCGGGCACAAGACTCACAAACAGAATGTTGTCCAGGCGTTAGTTAAGCTCCAGTTTCCTCGGACATCATTTTTTCGACCTCTCTCCTGTAGAGAGGTTTATTTGCATCATAGGCATTTTTGTTGGCTTCGATTTCTTCGTAAGTCCAGAGCTTTCCATTCTTGTTGTTCATGCCGGGGCAGTCTCTGGCGCACTCTTCCCACATTTCCTTGTCCTTGACCATCCATGACCAGAAGGGGTAGGTGGAGCACTGAACAGGACGGGCCTCGTAGCATGAGCAGCCCTTTTCCCAGAGAATGCAGTCGTAGTTCTTTTTTTCGAGAAGGGCAAGAACCTGCTCGCCCTCGTAGTAGTCGGCCCAGCGGCAGTATTTTTGCACGAAAGCCGTGACGGTCATGTTCAGGTGTGTGCGGAGGGCTGTCAAATCCCGCAAAGAAAGGTAGACGAAGCCTGGCGAGTGCCCGCAGCAGAATGAGCAGCGCTGGCAGCCGAAGTAAAGTCCGTCCTTGTAAAATTTCTTGTTTTCTGATGTTTCGCTCATATTAGTTCAAAAGCTCGTTTATTGATTTTCGGAAGAAATCATTGATTATTTCAACGATTTCGTTGGGGGCGCGGCTTTTTAAAATGTATCCGTTTGCCTTTCGGTTGAGGGCGGTTATTACTGATTCCCGGTCATCCTTGGCCGTGAGGAAGATTACAGGAAGCTTTGAGGTTGCCGCCTGCAGTCTGAGCCTTCCCAAGATTTCAGGGCCGTCCATTTCCGGCATCATGAAGTCCAGAAGAACAAGCTCGACCTCATGTTTTTCGAGGAATTCAAGGGCAGCGACTCCGGAACTGATGAGATAGACCTCGTAAGTGTCCTGAAGAAGGGCCTTAATCTTTCGCAAAATCATCACATCGTCATCAACGACAAGAATTCGTTTGCGGGGACGCTCGTTCCAGTTGTAAGCCTTGAAGAAAGTGTCGGTGCTGATTGGCCATCTTGTGAATACAAAAGGTGATGTTTCCTTCATGTATTCTTCTTCGGTCATTGAAAGGCCGACATCATTCCTTACGAAGTAAACATGCCATCCGTATTTCTTTGAGTAATTTTTGAGAGTATAGAAGACTGTGGTGTCGATGTCGTCCGAGAGGCAGAGCATAATATGGATAGGCTCTGTCGGGAGTTCGTCAAGAGTGGCCTGACTTGCGGCAAGCTGAACCGGTTTGAGACCGAGTCCTTCGAGTTCATGCAAAAAACTCTGAATCATCAGGAGTTTTGTATTGCCGGCGATATAGATAACTTCAGAATTCTCTTTTTTTTCTGTGGTGATTGCTGTTTCAGACATTTTTATTCTCCGTTTTGCTTTTTGAAATCATCTATAAGATCCTTAAGGCCACTGAAATCAACGCTTTCGATTCCGTTCTTGATTTTTTCAAAGAATTCCTGGAATTCTTCGGGAAGGGAAAAAGAAGACATTTCTTCCAGCCATTTGTCGCTTTCCCTGCTGTTGAAGTCATCAACGGCAGATGAAAGGACTTTGATTTTGTCAGAAAATTCCTGAGCAGAGAGACGGGCTTTTTCTGAGTAATCTCTTATAGTATTATCACCCATATTTGCAAATTTAGCTAGATAACTTTTGTACAAAAGCAGCAAAGATGGAGTTTTTTTTCGGATTATTTCAATGTTTCCCTTGTCGGCCTCTTTTTCAAGTTCTCCGGCCATTGAGGACAGCTCCATTGCACCTATGATTTTTGCCGAGCTTTTGAGTGCATGAACCTTAATCCTGAAATTCCTGATGTCATTTTTTTCAAGGAGTTCTTCCAGCTCCCCGGAACTTTTTTCGATTTCCTTGTAGAAAAGCCTCATCATTTCCAGAACCAGTGAAGCCGAGCCGCAGTTTTCGAGGGCGACATTGATGTCTATCCCGTCGATTTCGGGAAGCTCTTCTTCGGTTTTATCCTGTTCGTCTTTCTTGTCCTTGTCTTCTCCGGTCTTTTCTTCCGTTTGAATTAGTTGTGGCGGAAGATACTTTATGATTATGTCGTTCAGGCTCTTTGGGCTGATTGGCTTTGACAGGTAATCCGTAAAACCTGCGTCAAGATAAATTTCCCTTGCCCCGGAGATTGCGTTTGCGGTGAGGGCGATGCAGGGTTTTGATATGTTTTTGTTTCCCGGTAATTCTTTTATTGCATGAAGGGTTTCTATTCCGTCCATAAGAGGCATACGATGGTCAATAAAAAGTATGTCGTACTCGTTTTCGCTTGTCTTTTGAAGGGCTTCCTTTCCGCTCATGGCCATGTCAAGCTGAATCTTTGTGTTTTTCAGAAGCCCTTTTACGACCTCCAGGTTCATCTTCGTGTCGTCCACAAAAAGAAGCCTGGCTTCCGGTGCGATAAGGGTTTCCTTGTACTTTTCGGTGAAGGTTATGGCCTTCCTGTAGCTTTCCATTATGTCGCCCATCTTGTCCTCGGCGGCCACTTCCTGCTCGATTATGAATGAGAATCTGGAACCCTCCCCGTAAGAGCTTGCGACCTGAAGATGACTGTCCATAAGAAGAAGAATCTTTTGAACGAGGCTCATTCCCAGGCCCGTCCCTTCGATGGTGCGGTTCCTGCTTTCCTCTATTCGCTCAAATGGGGAGAAGAGTTTTTTTATGTCCGCTTCCCTGATTCCGATGCCGGTATCCTCGACAGTGACAGACAGGTAGATTTTGTGCCTGTCGTCGTATTTTTCCTTGAATTCAACCTCAAGAAGAATGTGTCCGTCGGGTGTGTATTTTATGGCGTTGGTGAGCAGGTTTGTTATGCACTGCTTGATTCGGAAGCTGTCACCAACCAAAAGCTTTGGGATATTTGGATTGATATTGATGATTAAATCCAGGTTTTTCGCAGCCGCTCTTTCTGAAATCATTGATATGATGTCTACAAGAATAGACGAAAAATCGTATGTTTCGGGAATCAGCTCCATTTTTCCGGACTCTATCTTTGAGAAATCAAGCACATCGTTGATAATCGAGAGAAGAGTGTTTCCCGCCTTTTTGATATTGAGGGCGTATTCGAGGATTGGCTTGTCGTCGCTTTCCCTGAGAATCATTTCGTCCATTCCGAGAACGGCATTAATCGGAGTCCTGATTTCATGGCTCATGTTGGCCAAAAAGTCGCTCTTTGCTTTCGAGGCATTGATTGCGATTTCCTTGGCCTCCCTTTCGCTTTTCGTCTGCTCACGGATAAATTCGATGTATTCCTTGATTTGGACTGCCATTTTCCGGATTGAGTCAGCCAGAAAACCTATCTCATTGTTTGAGTGGTAGAGAATCGGGATTCCCAGCTCGCCCCTGGAAAGCCGGTAAGATGCCTTTGTGAGGTCAGAGACCGGGCGCAGGATTTGCCTGTCACAAAGATAGACAAGGAAGGCTGCCACAAGAAGGGCCAGAAGAAGGATTCCCAAGAGCTTTAGTGGCAGATAGTTCTCGTTCGCGGATATTACCGAGAGCGGAAGGGATATGATCAGGGTCATTCCGTTCTGCAAGTCCCGCCGGATTCCGTAGTGGCTTGTCTCGTTTGCTATGAATTCCTGGAATTCCCCGGCTCCTGAGTCGAAGAATTTCTTAAGCCCCCGGATTGTATTGCTGACTTCCCGGGAATTCGAGCCGTTTTTTGATTCAGTGTCATAAATCAGTGATTTGTCGGAGGCCAGAAGAATTGCCGAGCACTCCTCAAGGGGAAGATTATCAGAGATATTTTTGATTGTGGCGAGGTTTATGTCGATTCCTGCTATTCCCAGGACTTCATCGTATCTGTACAGGGGTGTTACATAAGAAAGAAGGTATTTGTTGATATTCTTGTTTGCGTAAGGCTCAATCCATGTCGGGCTGCCTTTCCAGAGGGGGGCATAGTACCAGCAGACATGCTCCGTGTCCGTGGGGGCGTAAAGAGTCAAATCCGTGGGGCTTATTCTTATGAAGCCGGTTTTTGAGCTGCCGGAAAGGAAGATGCCTGCCTTGCCGCCGTATTTTTCCTGCTCAAGGCGGAAATAAACTGACACAGAATCCTTTGAGACGGCTGCCATGCGGGAGATTCTGTCGGCGAGGTCATCAAGATAGGCTTTTTCGTAGGATTTGTCTTTTAATATGCGTTTTTCGTCAATCGTATCAAGGATGAGTTTCCCGATGTTCTCGACTGCCCGCTCTATCGGGGTAAAACAGGCGTTGAATTCGCTCTCCTTTTGGTTTGCGATGAATGTGAGGTTCTTTTTGAGGTTTTCCAGGGCTGATTCTTTGTTTGAGAAATAAATAAGCGAAATGAAAAGTGAAAAAATGAGGATTATCGGCCCGAAAGTGAAAATCAAAAGTTCGTTTCGGATTGGGCGGAGATTCTTGATGTTCTTGAGCTTTTTGTTATTGGGCACGATCCAGCACTCCGTTTCCACCGCTTTCCTTCACAGAGTAACATGCCTGAACGGCACGGTAATAATTTACCTTGATTGTGTCGGAAAGATTAATGTCAACAACGCCGACTGAAAGCGTTATACCGAGTTCTGTGTATGTTTTTTGGCAGAGAGCCTGGAAATTTTCTTTTGACTCCTGCAAGTTTGTCTCAAGAAGGGCGAGAAAACCGTCCTTGTCCCAGCGGAGCAGCTGACCCTTGTCCCAGAAAATCGCATTTGAGAATTGGATGATATTTTTGAGTATCAGGTCGCTGTTCATGCTCTCCGACATATTCTCGAAATTGTCCACATCGAAGAAAGCGATTGTCTTGTAGCGGGTTGTGGTGAAGACTCCCATCTCTCCGTAGGCTTCCTTAAAGTAATTGCGGTTAGGAAGTCCTGTCAGCGGGTCCTCGAGAGTGTCTTCAGGGATGATAAGTTTTTCTTTTATGAAGAATTTTGCGACCAGGAAGAAAATAGCCAGGGTCAACGCCAGCAGGAAGAAAAGAAGAAGGAACATTTTTTTGCTGACGGTGTCCTTTTCGATTATGCCATGGACTACGACATACCATTCCAGGTCTTTCATAAAGCGAACCATTCTCAATCCGCTCAAACCTTTTCGGGAGATAGTGAAGGTGTCGCTTTTTGCCTTGTCCAAGACTGCCTCTGAGATGTAGGCGTTCTCGATGTTCGTGCTGTTGGTATCAACCTGAACAAGGCCCTCCAGGTCGATAAGGTTGATTTTAATGTCGTTCTCGTCTTCCAGCTCGGTGATTAGTGACTGAAGCCTGTCCATGATTACGCCGACTCCGCATACGCCGAGCAGCTCGCCGTTTTTATCCCGGATTTTGATGTTTATGAAGACTGTCCAGAGATAATCGTTCGCCTGATCACGATCGGTGTCAAGGTCGTACTCTTTCTCACCGTCAATGAAAATCGGATACCAGATATCGTATGGAACTTTTTGGGGGTTGAGGACTTTTAAGATTCCGCTTTCGTTGTAATATCGTCTCGTTCGCTCGGAGACAACGAAAACGGAAGAATAATTGAATTTTTCTTTGAGGAGCCCGAGATAATCCCCGATAATTTTTGAAATTTCTTTTTCGGAAAGACTTTCTTCCCGGGCCAGCAGTTCCTGAAGGAAAGTGTCGTAAGCCATCGTCTTTGAAACCATGAGCGGATTCATGATTTCACCGTAAATCGAGTCATAGACATGATTTGCGATTGCCAGATTTTTCTGAGTGTCGCCTTTGTTGTGAGCAAGGAAGAAATTCAGGACGACTGCACTTGACAGCAGGAAGCTCAGAGTAATCATTATTGCGGCGACGGCTTTTAATCTTTTCATTCCTTAGGTTCTTTTTTCTCGCTTGGTGAAAGAAGAATGTTTGTGATGATTCCGATAATCAGGGCGCAGGCAACGGTTCGGATTTCGACTTTGCCGAATTTTACAACCATTCCGCCGACACCAGTGATTAGGATTACGCTTGCTACGAAGAGATTGCGGTTCTTGCTCAAATCGACCTGCTGGAACATTTTGAGACCTGAGACGGCAATGAATCCGTACAAGGCGACACAAACACCGCCCATTACGCAGCTTGGAATAGTCTCAAGGAAAGCTACGAGCGGAGTAATCAAACTGACTACAATACAAAGAAGAGCACAACCCCAGATTGAGATTGTCGAAGCGTTTCTTGTGATTGCGACGCAGCCGATTGACTCACCGTATGTTGTGTTGGGACAGCCGCCGAACAAGCTTGAGAGGAATGTGCCGACACCGTCACCGAGCAGGGTGCGAGTGAGGCCAGGATTCTCAAGAAGATCGACACCGACGATAGTAGAGAGATTTTTGTGGTCGGCGATGTGCTCCGCGAACACTACGAAAGCGACGGGAACATAAGCTGCAAAAATCGTGAGAAGGTAAGAGGCTGTGATGCCCTTGAGGCCTTCCACCCCGCCCAGTGCGAATGTGAATTTTGGAAGAGAGATGTAGCTTGAGAATTTTGAGAAGTCAAGCTCGGTAAGGGCAGAGTAGTTGATTATGATGAGACTCGGATTGTTAGTGAGATATCCGATGAGGGCAAAGATAGAAGCGAGAATATAACCCGTAAGGATTCCCTGGATGAAAGGAATAAGTTTTCCTGTTTTTGAGCCATAGACTGAGCATAGCATTGTGATGAAAAGCGTGCACAGACCGCAGATGAGGGTGACATAAGAGCTTCCGCCCTCGATGTTTGATTTCATGAGGTCGCCGATTGCGTTTCCTGAGAGGGAAAGACCGATGATTGCGACTGTAGGTCCGATGATTACAGGAGGAATGAGCTTGTCAATCCAGGATACACCGAAGAATTTTACGGCAAGAGCAATGACGATGTAGACGATACCAGCCATAAGTGCACCGATAATAAGGCCCCAGTATCCCACAGATACGCTTGCAGCACCGCCGAAAGCCGAGAACATTGAGCCTATGAAAGCGAAAGAGCTTCCCAAAAAGACAGGGCTTGAGCTCCTGGTGAAAATCAGGTAAACGAAAGTACCTACACCGGCACCGAAAAGGGCTGCCGAAGCTGTAAGACCGTTACCGACGATTGCAGGAACTGCGATTGTAGCTGCCATTACAGCCAGAAGCTGCTGAAGTGCGAACAGGAAAACCTTGCCAAGTGAAGGCCTGTCCTTGATTCCATATACCAAATCCATTTTTTAACTCCTATAACTTGTTGCAATGTAAAAAATTAGAAATTATCGTCACGATCGAACATGTGGGTGACGAATTGCACTACAAGAGTTTTGTAAACTTCATCGCTGAAAAGCGGTTTCTGCAGGAGATCGATTGTCTCTTTTGAGAGAGAACCTTTCTCTGCCATTTCAAGGCCGCCCTTGTAGTATTTGTCGTGAAGCATTTTGAGACGGCGCGGACCTCCACGGTGATGCAATGAGCGCATCTGAGGGCAGGCGACAAGCTGGTATCCGTCGTGACCGAGAATGATATCGAACTGCTTTACGATTGGTTCATAAACGACATCGATGTCGCACCATGCACAGCTTGAAAGAAGCAGGATTTTCTGCCCCTTCTTTACATTCTGGAGGCCGTGCATAGGCTTATTGAGCGCATCAGGATCGTTGAGCTGCTGGCCCATGTAAGGGTGAACCATGCCGACGATTCTGTCCATGAGGCATTTCATCTGACCCGGGACACCGAAAAGATACAGGGGGAAGCTCCAGATGACAACATCGGCGTTCTCAAGTTTGTGCCGGATCATCGGAACATCATCGTCTTTTATAAAGCAGCTTCCGTCGGGACGACCCCAGCAACTGAGACAGCCCCGGCAGGGTTTAATGTTCATTTTGTCGATGTAAATGTACTCGCTCTCGTACTGGCCTGATGCGACCATTCCTTCAACGAATGCGGAGGTTGGAAGCAGGGTTCCGCTCCGCTCGTTTTTAGGACTGGCCACCATGATAAGAATTTTCTTTTTTTCGTTTGAGTTTTCTTCTGTCATAGCGGCTATACTACCATTTTTTATGCTGAATTACCATAGAGAGCACTATCAGCCAAGAACTGTGCGCTCAATTTCGAACATCTGGCTTCGGTAGAGGCTTGAGATGTTGTGGCCGTAGTCTGCGAGAAGCTGAATGATGTTGCGGGGATGAGTCTTTGTGTCGCTTCCGTTGAGACGGTCGCCGGCATCTCCCAGGCCTGGCATGATGTATGCTTTTTCGTTCATTACAGGGTCTACCCAAAGAGTGTAGCAGGTGAGGTTTGGAAGAGCACGGGTGACACGAATAGCACCTTTGAGGGTGGATATTGTGTTGAAGAAAGAAATTGAATTTGGTTTTACACCGTTATCCTGGAGATACTTGACGACAGTTACGAGGGAACCGCCGGTTGCGTTCATCGGGTCAGCGAAAATCAAGTCCTTGCCGTTAAGAAGCTCCAGGTCGAAGAAAGACCTGTCCAAATCCATGACATATTCCATGTTGCTCTCGTTCTTGGAGTCGTTGCGGCTGATTTTGAAAAGAGCGAAAGGAGTGATGTAGCCGTTTGAAGAGTATTCCTCGATTTCCTTTGAGACAATCATGCTGGGAAGAAGGGCGCCACGGAGCATTACGCACATGACTGAATTGTGGATTTTGTGGTCGATGTCAGGGATTTTGTGAACCGCATAGTTCTGAACCGGGAAATTTACCGGTGTTTTTACGATGAGATGGCCCCGTTTGTCAGTTTTTCGGTTGATAAATGCCAGCCGGAAAAGCATTTCGTAGGCTCGCTGGCTGTAATACATGAATTCCTGATGGTCGGTTTTGACATCTCTGAGCTTAGAGATTACCCGGCTTGCCTCTGCCTGTGCCTGAGGCTCGCTTTCGAAGGTGTAAACTTTAATCTGCGGGTGTTTTTTACAGATTTTCTGCATTTCGTCACCCATTTTGTCGTATCCTTCGATGATTTTTTCTTCGTTAATCGGGTCAAAAGATTTCATTGTTTCTTTGAACATTTCGTCAAGGGTTTTCAGCTCGGCCATATCTTCACTTGTGAGATATCCGTCCAAATCTTCTGCTTTGAGAATTACTTTATTGCTCATGTTTGCTCCTGTTACATTTTTTCAATCTTGTATTCTACTACGATGCAAAATTTTTCTCAATGAAAAGATGAAAAAGATGACAAAAAGCATTTTAAGCTCAAAAACCTATTGCTGTTTCTTTGAAAGCTCGATTTCTTCCAGCAGCTCTCTCTTATAATCGAACCAGGCAGGAACCGTGATTTTTTTAAGGGGAGTAAGGGCCTTTTTGTCTTTGGACTTGCTGCCTTCCTTTCGCTCAAGGTAATTTGAATAGAGCTTTTTGATTTTCTGCTTGCGGAGGAGTTTGCTTGAAAATGGCGTGTAAGGCGTAAGAATTTCCCGGAGAGGCTTCTTTTTATCGCGCATAAGGTGCTCCGTGACCTTCATGGTGAAGAATGCGTCCGAGCGGCTGTCGTGGAAGTCCATCCCTTCGGTTGAAATCCCGAATTTTTCAACGAATGAGCTTAGTCCGCCTTTGAAATCGTAAGTTTTCTCGAGGACTGTGTGAATGTCCTGGCAGTTGAAGTCAATCAGATCCAGGTCGTAACGAAGGCATTCTGTGGCAATTGTGGCCACATCGTTCTGGCAGCCAAAACCAAGCACGAGTCTCTGACTTGATTCTAGGAGAGATTTGATTTTCTTGTAATAATCCGGGAATTTTGGATTCTTGATGTATTCTTCCCGGCTGTAGGCGAGACGGCATCTTGACTCTTTTTTGAAGAGATACCAGTCGAAAGGTGCGGCCGGATTCATCAATAAGTCGTCAGTCTCAATGACAGAAAAATTTTCGTCGCAAAGTACATATCCAAAAGAACAGATTTTTCCGATTCCGTCAAAGCAGTTGGCACATTCAATATCAAAGAATAAATAAGTCATGG
>CAMOEE010000065.1 GCA_946611835.1 uncultured Treponema sp.
GTTTTACTTGTTCATTAAGACGTTTAGTTTCAACTCCATAAATTATTGCCAAATCTCTGTCCAGCATTACCTGCTGTCCGCGGATAACATGAATTTTTGAGCGGATAGAGTTTTCTTCTAAAATTGAAATTCCATTTTCCATACCAGTTCCTCATAAGAAAATTGATTTTTCAGCGCCAGTCCAGCTTCAGGCCTGAATTGTGGTAAAGAAAACGAAGATAAATAAATGTGTCATTGCCGCGTGTTCCCTGAGCCTGTCGAAGGGCGAACACGGCAATCTAATATAACTGCACATACTGAAAAAGGCAAAATAGTGCTGGATTGAGTTCTCTGTGCAGTGGCTTTACAATTTTAATATAATGAGATTTTAATCAATTGACAATGTTTTTTCGCGGGCGTTGCGGGCGGCGTTTGAGCCCGCAGAGGGGGTAGCGTAAATACCCGAACGGAGCTGAGAAGGCAGAGCTTGCTCGGACTTCTCATGCGTAGTGAGTGGTATTGGAGCGAGGGGGAGACTTCCCCCACCTGCTGAAATATTTTCCACAATCCAGTATACTCTCCTCAATAAACAGGAGCAAAAAATGACTTTTATTTCATGGAACATAGATTCAATCAATGCGGCGCTGACTTCTTCTTCGGACAGGGCTAAACTTTCGCAGGAGGTGCTTAAAAAACTGGGCGGCTACAATGCTGACATAATCGCAATTCAGGAGACTAAGCTTCCGGCGGAAGGCCCTTCGGATAAGCACCTTGAACTTTTGGCCGGATATTTCCCCGGTTACAAAATTGAGTGGCTTTCTTCGGTTCCGCCTGCAAAAAAAGGCTATGCGGGTACGATGGTTTTGTACAAGGAAGGGCTGACTGCCCGCCGCGAAGTTGTACGACTGGGTGCGCCTGACACAATGGACGATGAGGGCCGCCTGCTTGTCCTTGACTTCGACAATTTTTACTTTGCAAATGTCTACACTCCGAACTCCGGTGATGGTCTTAAACGCTTGACCGAGCGTCAGAAATGGGACCAGCTTTATGCGGATTATCTTTCTGCCCTGGATGCAAAAAAGCCTGTGATTGCCTGCGGGGACTTTAATGTTGCCCACAAGGAAATTGATCTTGCAAACCCGGCTTCTAATCATTTTTCGGCGGGCTTTACTGACGAGGAGCGGGAAGGATTTACAAAGCTTTTAGCCCGGGGCTTTACCGACAGTTTCCGATATGTGCATGGTGATGTAAAGGACATTTATTCCTGGTGGGGGCAGCGAATCAAGACTTCGAAGATTAACAATTCTGGCTGGCGGATTGACTACTTCCTCGTAAGCGACCGTATCAAAGAGCAGATTAAAAAGTCAGAGATGATTGACTCAGGCCCGCGACAGGACCACACGCCTATTCTTCTGGAAATTGACCTGGCTTGTTAGAAGACCTTTTCAGAACAAAAAAAGCTGCTCGTCACGGAAGGATTTTTGCTTTGCGTTTTTTATGATGTCGCCTTCTTTTGATTCGCCTAAAATGAAGGTGGAGTCAGGATTGTGCAGCGCCCGATTTTTTTCAACAAGGCGGGCATCGTAGTTTGCGTAGCAGTACTTGCACAGATGAGGACATGAGTTGTAGGCTCCGATGTCGTTTGTCGGGAGGCAGATGCAGTGTTTTCTGAGGACGGAAAGGCCGATTTTGGGCAAAAGGTGAATCCCGGCCGCTTTTTCGACGATTTCTCTGGAAACACAGGCCCCCTGCTCTACTCCGCATGATGTTAAATCGAGTTTTTCGGCACAGGATTCGATTTTGATTCCGTTTTCAAATGCGATTCGTGAAAGTGATGAGGCCAGGAATTTCTGGTCGTTTTCGGAGACTTCTTTTACGCCTGGGAAATTTTTCTTTGTTTTCTGGTAGAGATCGATAAAACTGATGATGCAGCGGTCGGTGGAGCCACGCAGCTTTTCTGCCATTTGACGGAAGGCTTTTATATGGAAGGAAACGGAATATTTTTCGTCGGTGAAGATGGGGTCGTATCTCCAGCAGACCCGGTCTTTGCCCAAAATTCTGCTTAATTCACAAAATGAATCCATGACACTGGCCTTTTCGGGAACATTAGGCTCGACATCCTTTTCGTAGGGCGTAATCGTCACAAAAAAGTAGAGGCCCAGCCCCATTTCTTTTAGTTCTTCGAGATAGGGAATCATGGGGGCTGGATTTTTTGTGCAGAAAACCAGGCAGTCCACGACATCTTTTGTGAGTTTGTAGCGCGTGACTTGCTCTCCGTAATATGGATTTCGCACATCGACAAAGCCTGCCCGCAATCGGTTCATAAACCAATCTGAGTAAAATGCAGGAATGTCGGTGCGTCCGCTTGCGAAAATCAGCATGGGGGAATTATAGCAGAAAATTTTTCTTTATACTGCTACATTCACGCTTATGCTTTCGATTTTGCCCTTTCTTGCGAAAAGAATTTTTGTCAGCATGAATTACACATGAGGGGGTATAAAAAAGGGCATGTAGACAACTCGCCAATTATTGCTTAAAATAAAATTTAATCAGCTTTGCTAAGAACAGAAGATGGAATGACTGTGATTAAAAAAAAATTTTTCCCGCTGGTTTTGTTTGCTCTCATTGCTCTTTTATCTTGCAGTCAAAAAGTAAATTCTGTCATTCTGGATACGGACATAGGCAGTTCCACGGACGATTTGTTTGCCATGCAGCTGCTCTATCATTATGCAGATTCAAAAGAAATCAAACTGATAGGCATCATCGTTGACCGTGAAGGCCAGGAAAACGCTTACCTTGCAGATTTAATGAACACTTATTACGGTTACGAAGAAGTTCCCATTGGCCTTGTAAAAAATGGCATCAAAAATCCCAAAGTCTGGATTGATTACAAAAAACTCCCGGAATGGAAAAATAAAAATGCAGACAAAACTGAAGAAAAAAATCTTATTTTTCCTTATACCTGCTATGATGAGTCATACCCGGACGGCTACAAATTGTACAGGGAGCTTTTGGCGTCCCAGCCAGATAAATCCGTCGTTGTTTGCTCGATTGGTTTTTTGACCTGCCTTTCTCAGCTCTTGAAGTCACAGGCGGATGAATATTCTGATTTGAATGGCGTAGAGCTGGTAAAAAGAAAAGTGAAAGCGATTTATTTGATGGGCGGAGTTTTTAATGGTGCAATAGAAAAAATCGAATATAACTTTTCGCAGGGAATAGATTTTGTGCAGGATTTTTTTACCCTTCTGCCCTCCGAAGTAGACCTTGTTTTTTCTCCGGGCGAAGCCGGGGATGCGCTCGATTATAAAGTTGAAAATGTGATTTCCGATATTTCCTGGACCGACGCTCACCCGATAAAGCAAGTTTACCTGAATTGCAATTGTAATACCGGCCAAAAAATGTGGGATGTGCTTCCTGTCATTAACGCAGTAAAAGGTGATGACTGGTTTCTTCTCTCTCCCCGCGGAAGAGTAGAAGTATTAAGAAACACAAGGACAATTTTTACCCCAGACCCAAAAGGAAATTACCGCTACCAGATTCCAGGCGACGAGGCATGGGCCCAGAAGATTTTTGCAGAGATAAAAAAATCATACGGAAGGAAGTAGCAGTGTGCTTGCAGTTGCAGAAAGTTTCTGTCGGGCAAGGCAAGATTATACCGCTTGGGATTTTAAGGGCGTTACCGCCTTACGGCGGTCAGGCTACTACACGAGCACTTCCGTTGTCGTGCTCGTTCGGTTCCGTGCTATCGGCTACATTCTTCCATTCGCTATGCTCATTTCAGAACGGCTAACGCCGCCTTCCGTATCCTTAACGCAAACACAAAAAACGCCAGCCTTCATAATGAAAGCTGGCGTCATCAAATGCATCCAAACGAGCGCAAGAACGAAAGCGCTCGATGTGGAGGATTTTTTTACCCTACAGTGTTACACCATCTTTGAAAATCGCAATCTCACGGTAGCCGTTCTTTTCGTTCTTGGTGACGGCTCTTCCCGAAACGATGTCGATAATCTGCTGCAAGAGGGCATCGCGGACAGAATCGCTTGGCTCGTCCAGAAGGCGGGCTGCGTCAAAGTCAATCCAGCCCCTCTTTGTCTGTGCCAGCGGGTGGTTGGTTGCGATTTTGACAGTTGGAACAGGGGCACCAAGCGGTGTTCCTCGTCCTGTTGAGAAGAGGATGATATTTGCACCGGCTGCTGTCATGTCTGTCGTTGAAACGATGTCGTTGCCCGGTCCTTCAAGCAGTGTAAGGCCTGTAACATTCTGAGGAAGGCGCTCGCCATATTTCAAAACGCCTGTGACAGGAGCCTTTCCGCCCTTCTGTACACAACCCAAAGATTTGTCTTCGAGAGTTGTGATTCCACCGGCCTTGTTTCCCGGTGAAGGGTTCTCATAGCAGACCTGATTGTGTCGTGCATAGTAGCCTTTGAAGCCGTTAATCAGGTTTACGGTTTTGTCGAAGCGGTCTTTGTCTACGCAGCGGTTCATAAGCATCTGCTCGGCTCCGAACATTTCCGGCACTTCGGTGAGCATTACCCGTCCGCCCATGCCTGTCATTGCGTCACAGATTCGGCCAATCAGGGCGTTTGCAGTGATTCCGCTCATTCCGTCTGAGCCACCGCACTTCATACCAAGCACGATGTCTGTGAGAGGAGCTTCTTCACGCTTGAATTTTCCGGCATATTCAGCAAGTTCGGTCAAAAGCTTTTTGCCTTCTTCCATTTCGTCCTCGAACTGCTGAGTGACCATGAATTTTACGCGCTTTTCGTCGTATTCACCCAAGAATTCCTTGAAATAAGGAACATTGTTCTCTTCACAGCCCAAAGAAACGACCAGAACTCCGCCTGCATTGGGGTGGTGAACAAGGTCAGAAAGGATTTTTGCAGTTGTCTCTTTGTCGCCGCCCATCTGTGAGCAGCCGTAAGGGTGAGTCCATGTGAAGAATCCTTCAAGACCGCCCTTCTCGCTTGGTTTTGGCTCGCCGCCACAGAATTTTGCGTTTGCCCACATGGCGAGATTTTCAGAAATTTTGTTTACGCAGCCAACGAGAGGCACAATCCAGACTTCATTTCGGCTTCCAACCCGTCCGTCTGCTCTTTTGTAAACATTGACGGTCGGTACATTTGCACGGAGTTTTTCAGTCTCCTTGTACCATGCGTCGTAAGCGGCCTTTGCTTTTGCCTCGTTGTAGGTGTAAGAAAGCTCGCCTTCAAGCAAAGTGTGAATGTTGTGAGTGTGAACATGCTTGCCGACGGCAATATCTTCTGTGGCTGAACCGATTGGATATCCGTATTTGATTACCGGTTCGCCTTTTTTGATTTCTTTGATTGCGAATTTATGACCCGCAGTAATATCTTCCTGAAGAGTGACAGTTACTTCTGGAACATCGTCCATTGCCTCAAGAGTGACCTGAGTGCCTTTTGAAAGCGGTTCGAGCGCAACGGCAACGACATCCGCCTTGTTGATTCTGATGGCGATTTTGCTCATTAGATACCTCTAATTGAAAAATGTTGCCCCTATTATACACGGAGAGAAAAGATTTGTATATGGAAAATATTTTTTGCTATTATGAAAATTCTCTGTTAGAATGGAAGTCTAGATTTAGGTTTAATTGGGAGCTTTTATGAAAAAGCGCAATCTCACATTTAAATTCTCACTGATGTTTGCAGCTTTTACCCTTGTTACCCTTGTTATTACTTCAATTCTTTCCTATATAAACCAAATGAATCTATACAAAAAGCATAACGAAAAAAGCATTCAGTATGTGGCAAATTATCTGGAGCGAAGGATTGTAGCCGACGGCATGGACTTTCTTGATTTCCAGAAGTATTTCATGACACACTCAAAAGAATTATCTATTGACCCGAATTTCAGCCAGAAAAATGTGGACGAGGACCGGGAAATCTACGAAAAACTTTTTGCGCAAGCCTATCCGGGGGCGACCTTAGATTTTGAGATTGATTTTGACAGTCTTCCCGAAGATGTAAAAATGGCCTACACGAAATATAGCTTTGAATATTACCAGCTCATGTTTGAGGAAGCAGTAAAGTCATTTGGTATTGCATACACATATTACATTGTTCCTTCAGAAAAAACTGAGCATATGAACTGGGTTATTCTTAGTCTCCGTGAAACAGTCCAAAAAGACGGGAAGGATTGCCTTCTGGTCAATGATTTCGTATCAAATCCCCGCTCTGTCTATCGTGTCATGTGGGAGGCATGGGACACCGGCAAAAGACCTTCCGGATATCATGTTTACGACAACAAATACGGAAATACCTACGCCTATTACACACCGCTTTTCATCAATGGTCAGAAGCTTGGCTTAATAGGTGTTGAGGTCGAGGTTTCCGCAGTAAACAGGGAAATTCTTAATGCTACTATCCGTCAGATGCTTGTGAGTGGCAGCGTTCTTGTTCTTTTTATGCTCTTCCTTCTTTTTGTAATCCGTTACTGCTACATCAAAAAACTTGTAAATCTAAAGGATATCATCGAAGAATATTCAAACGAAAAAAATCCTAAAATTGCAGAAAGGCTTAAAGCTGAAGTCACAAACGAAGATGAAATTTCCCAGATAATGTCAAAATTTTCCGATATGATTTATCAGCTGGAACTATACATTCACAATTTTGCGAAAACTAAACAAGATTTACAGAACACGAGGCTTCAGGCGATAGAGCTTAACGAGTTTGCAATTAAGGACACCCTCACAGAAATCCGAAACAAGGCTGGATACGACAAGGAAGTTCAGAATATCGAATGGGAGATGGCAGAAGGTCTCACTCAAATTGGAGCCGCAATGATAGACATCGATTTCCTCAAAAAAATCAACAATACCTATGGGCACGAAAAGGGCAACCTTGCGATTATCTCCATCTGTCGGATTGTCTGCCACATTTTTGAGCATTCACCAGTATTCAGGACTGGCGGTGACGAATTCGCCGTGATTTTAAAGAACCATGATTTAATCCACATTGACGAGCTTGTCTCGGAATTCAAGCGAAAGCTTAGCGAGCTTAAAAAAGACCATGCCTTGAATCCCTGGGAAAAGATTTCCGCATCAATCGGATATGCCGTCTACGATCCAAAGCTTGACATGTCTTTTGAGAGCATTATGCTCAGAGCTACAGACGAAATGTGTCGGACTAGGGAAGCAGCAAAATCTGTAAGAAAAGACTAACATACAGGAGGAGGCTTATGAAAAACCGCAGGCTGACATTTAAATTCACGATGATGTTCCTCGCCTTCACGCTTCTTACACTGGCCATAAGTTCGATTCTTTCTTACCAGAATCAGCTGGCTCTTTACAAAAACCTGCGGGAAGAAAGCATCCGTTATGTCGCTTCATATCTGGAAGAAGTCATCACTTCTGACGGAGAAGATTTTGCATGGTGGCAGGACTATTTCGTTAAAAATTACAAGAATCTTAATGTTCCCCACGGTTTTGGTCCAAAAGAAATTCAGGAAGCCCGCCATGAGTATGAGAATCTGTTTACAAAAAATTATCCCGGAAAGATTCTGGGTGTAGATATCTCATTCATCGAGCTTTCCGAGGAAGTGAAAAGCGCCTACACAATTTACAGGCACGAGTATTACCTTGATAAATTCGAGCAGGCCCGGGACAGGTTTGATCTGGCTTATGTTGAATACATTATCCCGGACAGCAAGGCCGGCACCATTATGTATGCCCTTGATGCTATGCGTGACGAAAAAGAGGTTGGTACACAAAAATTCATTGAGCTGGGAATAACAGTTTCGCACACTTTAGAAGAACACAAGACAGAATGGGAAGCCTGGAATTCTGGGATTCAGCCGACAGGATACGATGTCTTTGACAATGAATTCGGCAAGACCTATGCCTACTATATGCCTCTTTACATCGGTACAAAAAAACTCGGTCTGATTGGCGTAGAGGTCGACATTTCAGCAGTTAACAAAGAGATTCTTCATGCCACAATCCGGCAGATGCTTATGATTGGCGGAGTTCTTATTCTTTTTATGTTTTTCCTGCTTTCATTGATTCGTTCCCGCTATATCCGAAAACTCATAGCCCTGCGTAACGCAATCGAAGAATACTCAAAGTCAAAAAACACCGAAATCGCCGAAAGTCTCCTCGGAAATGTTAACAATAAAGATGAGATTTCCACGATTATAGCAAAATTCGCCGAAATGATTTACGAGCTTGAGACCTACATGAAGAATCTTGTAAAGACCCGTCAGGATTTGCAGGACACAAAACAAAAGGCGGCGGAATTGGGTGAGCTTGCAATTAAAGACTCTCTCACCGGAATCCGCAACAAAACCGGCTACGACAATGAAATCCGCAAAATCGAATGGGAAATGGCCAGCGGCTTAAAAAAGCTTGGTGTCGTAATGATAGACCTTAATTTCCTGAAAAGAATCAACGACACTTACGGCCATGACAAAGGTGATGTAGCGATTGTCTCTCTTAGCAGGATTGTCTGTCATATATTTGATCATTCTCCTGTATTCAGAATCGGCGGTGACGAATTCGTGGTCATTCTCAAAGGCCATGATTTGGAGAACATCTCTGATTTGATTCAGGAATTCAAGCGGCGGCTCAAAGTCCTTCAGGATGATCCGGCTCTTGAATACTGGGAAAAAACTTCTGCCGCAATCGGTTATGCCGTTTACAATCCGGAAATTGACAATTCTTATGAAAACATTTTCAAGCGTGCCGACAATGAAATGTACAAGAATAAAAAGGAAATGAAGGCGATAAGAGAATGAGTTTTTTGAAGTCCGTCCTGCTTGCTTTCAGTATGTTCTCCACGGTCCCGGTGCCACGCATAGAATGGAATCAAAAGAATATGCGCTACATGATGTGTGCTTTCCCACTCGTTGGGCTTTTGACGGCTCTTTTGTGTGCCGTATGGTTTCTTTTTGGCATACAGCTTCTTTATATCTGGAAAAAGCCTCTTCCCCTGCCCTTCTTCGCCCTGATTTTCACACTGATTCCCATTCTTGTTTCCGGGGGAATCCATCTTGACGGTTTCATGGATACCTGCGATGCCATGGCAAGTCATGCCAGTCAGGAAAAAAAACTTGAGATTTTAAAAGACAGTCATTCCGGGGCCTTTGCTGTGCTTGGCTGCGTCCTTTATATTCTTTCCTTCTATGTGCTTTCTTTTTGCTTGTATTTTCGTTTTTATGGCGAAAACCCTTACCCCGGCTTCCCGAATCTCTTTGCAAGATTTTACAATTCTCTTCCGGTTCTGTGTATTTTTTTTCTTTCCAGGCTTTTGAGCGCATTTGCTGTGGCTACTTTTCCAATCGCAAAGAACAGCGGCCTTGTCCATACATTTGCCTCTGCCAGCGCAAGAAGATTCACTGCAATCTGGACTTATGTCTGGTTTTTCCTGATTTCTGCTGCTTTGATTTATTTTTTCCGTTTAACAGGTGTGGCATTGGTCGCATCAAGCCTTTCGGTTTTTTGTTTTTATTATATAACTGCGGTAAAGAATTTCGGGGGAATCACCGGCGACACTGCGGGCTGGTTCGTGCAGATTTGTGAGCTTGTCGGACTTGCGGTTTTTGTTGCTATTTGAAGAAAGAAGATAATTTTTATATAATATTATTTAAAGGTTGATCATAGAGGCTGGTAAAAGTCTCATAATGGGCAGCCATCAGGAGAAATCATGCTTACAAACATCAAATCACTCAAAGACTATCTCGAAGAAGTTCTTAAACTCCCGGAAAAATGCATTAAGATACAGAACAAAGACGGAAGCATTCCAGGCCCAAACAAAAGCATCCCGGCTTTCCTCAAAGAAGAATATGGAATCGAAAACGCTGACATCAAAGAAGGCCTCAAAAAGACAGCCTCATTCAACGACAGCGTAACTGACATCATCGAGCGAATCGAAAAGCTCTGCGGAGTTCCTGCTGCCTGCATTAAATTCCTGGATGCAGACGGAAATGTTCTCAATGGAAACACTCACATCGACACAGTACGAAAAGCCTTCGACAAATAGCGCGCAAGGGATTGTAGCCGCGGCGGCAGCCGTTCCGTAGCAAAGCGAAGGAATGGAGCGACAGCGGAACGGCGAAAAGCCCGACCCGAAGCGGCTTGTCGCGTAGGGTTGCGCCCAAATTATTGAAGAAACTTTTTCATAGTGATAATATTTTTCTATTAAGCTTTATTACAGAGGTAAAAAATGGCGAAAGATTTGGATTGGGCAAACTTGCCTTTCGGTTACATGGAAACTACAAAAAGTTTCGTTGCGAATTATAAGAATGGTGCATGGGACGAGGGAAAACTCACCAGTGACCACACTATCACAATTTCTGAATGTGCCGGCGTTTTGCAGTACGCTCAGACTTGTTTTGAAGGTCTCAAAGCCTACACAACTGCAGACGGAAAAATCGTCACATTCCGCCCCGATTTAAACGCTGACCGCATGAAGGACTCTTGCGAGCGTTTGGAAATGCCAGTTTTCCCGAAAGACCGCTGGATTAAAGCTGTCATCGACACAATCAAAGCAAACATCGACTGGGTTCCGCCTTATGGAAGCGGCGCTACCCTTTACATCCGTCCATATATGTTCGGTTCAAGCGCAGTTATCGGCGTTAAACCAGCAGAAGAATATCAGTTCCGCATTCTTGTTACACCGGTCGGTCCATATTTCAAGGGCGGCGTAAAACCAATCATAGTCCGCCTCTCAGACCTCGACCGTGCGGCTCCCCACGGAACAGGCGACATCAAGGCCGGCCTCAACTACGCAATGAGCCTCCACAACATCGTTGACGCCCACAAAAAAGGCTTTGCCGAGAACATGTACACTGACCCGGCAACACACACTTACATCGAAGAAACTGGCGGAGCAAACATCCTTTTCGTCACAAAAGACGGAAAACTGGTCACTCCGAAATCAAACAGCATTTTGCCGTCAATCACACGCCGCTCCCTCATTCAGGTAGCAAAAGACTATCTCCATATCGAAGTCGAGGAGCGAAAGGTCAACAAAAACGAGCTTAAAGACTTCGTAGAAGTCGGCTTGTGCGGCACTGCTGCCGTAATCAGCCCAATCGGCTGCATCGATGACCACGGCACAAAAATCAATGTCCCAAGCGGCATGGACGAGATTGGCCCGGTTCTCAAAAAGCTCCGCGAAACTCTCACCGGCATTCAGATGGGAACCGAAAAAGCTCCAGAAGGCTGGATTTACGAAATTAAATAAAAGCAATCCACAGATTCACACAGATGAGCACGGATTATAAACTTGTAACCGGTGTTCATCTCTTAAAATCTGTGGAAAAAATTATGGAACAAATCACTTATAAAACAACAGGCACCTGCGCTAAGGTGATTCGCTTCGAGCGCGATGCCGAAAATCGTATTCACAATATCTCTTTTGAAGGCGGCTGCAACGGAAATCTTAAGGCCGTTGCCAAACTCTGCGAGGGTATGAGGGCCGAAGAAATCAATGCAAAGCTTTTGGGAAACCTCTGTGGTGCAAGGGGTACTTCCTGTGCAGACCAGCTGGCAAAGGCCGTTGTGAGCGGTCTCTAATCTTCTAAAAACTCCTGACAAATGCCTGAATTTTACAAGACAAAATCTCTTTCAGAACTAAGCCCTGAAGAATGGGAATCTCTCTGCGACGGTTGCGGACTTTGCTGTTATCGAAAATACATCACAGGCTACGGAAAGCGGGAAAAGACACATTACACCCGTGTGGCCTGTGACCTGCTGGACCTAAAGACCGGAAAGTGCCGCGACTACGAGAACCGCTTCAAAATCATCAAAGACTGTCTCCAGCTCACCAAAAACA
>CAMOEE010000066.1 GCA_946611835.1 uncultured Treponema sp.
TCGCCGTTTCCGCTTCGCTCGATAACGCTTGGCATGTAATTGTTCATCTGTTCGTTCATTATTTCCTCATTTGCCAAAAAAAATGGCCTTCTATTCTTTCTATTAATATAATGAATTTTTCAGGAAAATCCAAAAAAAAACGGAATGTTTCCGAAAAAAATGGGAACATTCCGCTTTAAATCGGAGATTTTAGAAAAATCCTCGGCTTATTTCAGGTTGAAAAGCTCTTTGAAAGAAATTTTGTCGCCTTTGCCAAGTTTGACTTCAGCAAAAATCTCTTTGTAAAGCTTCTGCTCTTTTGCCTCGTCGATGAGGTATTCTTTTGAGCGTGGGTCAGCGTAGTGCTGTTTAACCTCGTCAACAGTAATACCGTTAGCGTCGGCGATTTTCTGATATTCGCTCTCGATTTCCTCTGGAGTGACTGAGATGTTTCTCTCTTTGAGGAGATTGTCAACGATGATTCGGCTCTTGAGCATTTTCTCTGCATCGCCGGTCCATTCCTTGAGCATGTCTTCCTTTTTCTGGCCAGAAGCAGAAATCATTTTGTCGAGCTCCTCCGGAGTTGTCTGGAACTGCTGTGCCATCATTCTCCAGCGGCCGTCAAGCTCTGCGTTGAGCATACTTGCAGGAATCTCAAACGGGTTTTTCTCAACGAGTGCTGAGAGAAGCTCGTTTGTCTTGATTTCGTTGATTTTGTTTGTTCGGGCATTCTCAAGCTTCTGCATGATGTCTTTTTTGAGGTCGTCGAGAGTCTTGAACTTCTCGTTTACATCCTGTGCAAGCTCGTCGTCGAGGGCCGGGAGGTTGCGGACTTTAATCTGTTTTACTGTGACAGAGTATTTCTTTGTTTTTCCTGCAAGCTCAGCGTCCTTTTCGTCCTTGCCATATTTTTTAGTGATTTCTTTTGACTCACCTTTCTTCATACCGATGAGGTCGTCATCAATTTTGTAGACATTCTCAGCTGTTCCGAGAGTGAAGGTGAATTCCTCGCGTTTTGTTGAGGCAATTTCTGCGCCGTTCTCGTCTTTCTCAACGATAGAAATGGTGACGATATTGTCTTTCTCTGCTTTCTCGTCATCTTTTTTGTCGATTACGACTGCATTGCGCTCCTGGATTCCTTTGAGTTCTTCCTGAAGCTCTGCATCACCGACAGTTACCTGTGGTTCTTTGATTGTGACTGATTTGAAGTCAAAGCCCTTGAGGTCTACTTTTGGGAATACATCGTAAGTTACTGTGTAGACGAAATCCTTTGTTGTGTCGAACTCAGGCATTTTTTCGAGGACTGGCTGTGCATAAGGAAGAGGGCGGTTATCCAGCTCTTTTTCGTCTGAGAAAATTTCGTTCAAAGATTTGTCGATGAGGTCGCTTGCAGCTTCCATTTTAATCTGCTCGCCGTATTTGCGCTCCAAAACTGAAGCCGGAACATGTCCTTTGCGGAAGCCTGGAATCTGAACCTGCTTAACATATTTTCCCATTGTCTCATTGTAGCTGTCAGCGACGTCTTTTTTGGCAACAGTTACAGTGAGTTTTGCTGCCGAGTGTTCCAATTTTTCGATTTCTTTTGTGACTTTCACACTAGTCCCCTTAAAATGTTGAAATAAAAAAAGCGATTCAGATGAAATCCAAATCGCTTCTCGTTAGAGCGGAAAACGGGATTCGAACCCGCGACATCCACCTTGGCAAGGTGACGCGCTACCACTGCGCTATTTCCGCAAAAATAAATTTGCATCTGTCGTATTGCAATAAACTGTGTAACAGTTAGAGCGGAAAACGGGATTCGAACCCGCGACATCCACCTTGGCAAGGTGACGCGCTACCACTGCGCTATTTCCGCAAAACAAACAAAAAAGTTATGCGAGAGAAGGGACTTGAACCCTTACGCCGAAGCACTAGATCCTAAGTCTAGCGTGTATGCCAATTTCACCACTCTCGCGTGTTAACCGACATGGGCATTAAGCCGTGTTCCGATTCTCTCAAACTTTCGTTCAAACCGAAGTTTGGAATGAGCGACCGGGGGCTCGAACCCCGGACCCACAGATTAAGAGTCTGTTGCTCTACCAACTGAGCTAGTCGCCCGATTATCAGTTAAAATATTGCGTCCGACACGGATCGAACGTGCAACCTACGGATTCGAAGTCCGTTACTCTATCCAGTTGAGCTACGAACGCATTTCTGCTTTTGGCTAATGCCTCGTGCAGATTGGGTGCCTGATGGGGCTCGAACCCACGACAATCAGATCCACAATCTGACGCTCTACCACTGAACTACAGGCACCATGTAACTGATGTGTGATAATATATCAGAAAGCCGCTCAAAGTGTCAAGTGTTTGGAAAGGAAAAAATAAAAAAAATGTGAAAAAAATCCGGGGCGTTGCGGGGTGCGGCTCAGGCATAGCCTTCACCGAGACTCGACTAAAAACTTGCCTCGCAAGTTTTTTCGCTTTCAGCGACCGTCTCCCTACCCCGCAGAGAGGGTAGCGGAAAACGCAAAGCGGTTGGAGCGAGGGGGAGACTTCCCCCTTTTGCATTTTCCCCTAAACTCCGCTTTCCATATTCCGATAATCAAAAAGAATAAATCTAATTGGGGATTTTCGATGGCTGAAGAAAAAATTGAGCAGAGTGAAATTATCGCTAGAAAAGCAAATCTTGTTTCTGTGATGCAGGAAGAGAACGCTCTTTTGGACAGAATTCTGGAGCAGCAGACCATCCTTCATAACTGCGTGAAGGAAAAGGACTGGGAAAAGCTCAACCGTAATATTGAAAATCTTCAGACTTTAAGCGACCAGTTCGTGGAGCTTGAGGAAAAGCGCATGGAGTTGAGCGAGGGCCTTGATATGGCGGGGGATGTTGAGATTTCTCCGGTGTTGAGCGAGGTCCGTGGCAAGCTTCAGAAATCTAAGGTCGAGAACAAGGTTCTTAACGAATATATTTCTACGACGAGAAAATTTCTGCAGGGCGTGTTCGATTCTGTGGTTCCGCAAAGACGGAATGTGCTTTATTCGAACAAAGGTCAGATAGTAAAACCAGAGCTGAGCAGCGTGGTTCTCAACCAGATGATATAAGGTAATAAATAGAGGAGTATAGACTATGGCAAATTCATTCGCAGGTATTGAAGTTGGAAAAAGAAGCCTCATGGCTCACTCGACACAGATTAACACTGCCGGTCACAATATTTCTAATGCCGACACAGAAGGGTATTCAAGGCAGCGGGTTCAGATTAAGACTTTCGATCCGATTTACCGCCCGGACTTGAGCCGGGAGGAGCGTGCCGGTCAGATTGGTCAGGGTACTTCTGTTGAGAGCATCAACCGCCTGCGTGACGAGCTTTTGGACCAGAGAATCGTCGCACAGAGCAACCAGGAGACTTACTGGACCACTCGTGAAAAATATTACTCTATGATTGAGCAGGTCTATAACGAGCCTGATGAAATCTCTGTCCGCACTAATATGGACAAATACTGGCAGAGCTGGCAGGAACTTTCCGTTTACCCTGAGAGCCAGGCTGCACGACAGGCCGTAGTGACTCGTGGTGAGACTCTGGCAGAGAGCATCCAGCAGAGATACACGGCCTTGAGCGGAATCGGAGACCTTATCAATGGTGATATTGAGGCTACTGTAAAGCAGATTAACACAATAACAAAGCAGATTGCTGATTTGAACGGTGAGATTGTCAAGGTAAAGGCAATGGGCGATAACCCCAACGACCTTCTTGACCGCCGTGATCTGCTGGTCGAGAAACTCTCAGGACTGGCAAACATAACGACTGACATCCGTGACAATGACGAGTTCATGGTTCACCTTGAGGGAAATATTCTCGTTCAGGGGCATGTGGCCAGAAATTTTGAGGTGGAGCCTCAGGTCAACAATAACGGCTACAGCAAGGTCATCTGGTCCGATACAAAAAATGATGTTCAGGTTTCAGGCGGAACTTTGGGAGCCTTGATTGAATTGCGCGATGTCGATATTCGGGAGCAGGTTCAGTCATTGAACACAGTTACGATGAACTTCGCTGACCTCGTTAACGATGTTCACAAGGCCGGAATTGGCATGAACAATGTGACTGGCCTTGATTTCTTCGTTCAGCACCCCTTCGTAACAAGCGTCAACGGAAACTATGACCGGGACGGAGACGGAAGTGACGACCATTCATATCTTTTCAGATTCACCGGAACGAATTCCTTGAACCCCCAGGAAAAACTTGGTCTTGAGGGCGAGATGAAGCTTTCTGGAAAGAACGGTACTGTCACGGTTCCATACCATGCGACAGACACAATCGAAGAGGTTGTTGCCAGAATCAATGACAGTGACGGCGAGGTAAAGGCTTATCTTGACCGTGATAACCGCCTTGTTTTGAAGGCGACCACGGCAAAAGACATGGAGAACCCTGATTTCGTAATCCGCCATGTTGAGGACTCTGGAATGTTCCTCACAGGCTATGCCGGACTCCTTAAGGGAAGCGGGGCAGAGAATGCCTATGACTTTGCTCAGGCAGATGCCTCGAACGCTCTCCGCGGTGAATTTGCTGTTTCCCCGGTTTTGAATCCGGCCGGATACATTGCTGTTAACGACGCAATCAGGGGAGATGTCTTGAGCGTTGCGGCCGCTTACCCGAACAGCCAGGGAAAGGCGATGATTGGCGATGCCCGTGCTGCAGTTGAGATTGCCTCAATCAGGAACACGAGCGTGATGATTGGAAAGGACCGCACCTTCGACGATTATTTTGCAAATTCCGTGACCAATGTCGGTTTGAAAGGCGAGCAGGCAGAGATGAATATGCTGAGCCAGAACGCAATCATGGACGATTTACGAAATCTCCGTGATTCAATCTCGGGCGTCAACATCGACGAGGAGCTTGCCGAAATCATCAAGTTCCAGCACGGCTACAATGCTGCGGCAAAATTCGTGTCCGTAATTGACCAGATGCTGGACACTGTAATCAACAGACTTGGAGTATAAAATTAACCACAGATTACACAGATTAACACCGATTCTATTTTTATAATCTGTGATATCTGTGTAATCTGTGGTTTATATAAAAATCATGGAGGATTTATCTTATGCCTACACGAATCAGTTCACAGCTGAACAACAATCAGACTCAGTACAATCTCCGTCGTCAGGAAGTCAACAGGGCCAAAATTGACAGGCAGATTGGAACCCAGTCACGAATTTCTTCCCTGCGTGATGATCCTATTGCGGCCGGTCACCTGGTAAAATATCAGTCATACCTTACCAGGGTGAATAATTTTGAAAAAAATGCCGGTACTCTGAGCGACCAGTTCCTCTACCGTGAGGGGTATATGACGAATTCCCTCGAAATCATGCAGCGAATTCGGGAACTTGCCGTGACTGGTGCGAACGGAATTTACAACAAGGATGACCTTCGCAACATGGCGGTCGAGGTAAACGAACTTCTGGGCGAGCTGATTCAAAATGCGAATGCGGTCGGTCCAGACGGAAATTCAATTTTTGCCGGCACAAACACGAATACCCGTGCCTTTGATGTGGATATGGGGGCAGTTGAGGGCTCTACTGTTCCCTTGATTTCGGCCGTCCACTACAACGGAACTATTGACCAGAATCTCGTTGAGGTTGATGAGAACAAATATATCGCAGTCGACAATGCCGGAAACCGTATCTTCTGGGCGGAGAACCAGCGTCTGTTCGGAGGTCGGGATTCCAGGGAATGGCAGGCTCAGGAAGACGGCGTAATCAGCGTTGACGGCCAGAAAATCGTCGTTGAGACCGGTGACAATGTTTATGCCCTTGTCTCTAAAATCAATTCTAGCGGGGCTGCTGTAAGGGCTTCCCTGGATCCGATTACGCACGGCCTCAATCTTACAACGACTGATGCCCGACAGCTCTGGCTTGAGGATTTGAGCGGTTCGGCCCTCTTTGAGCTTGGAATCATAAAGGACAAAAGCCAGCGCCCTCCATACAATATCGGGGATTCGGTCCGACTCTCAGGCGGCTCTCTCTTTGATTCTGTAATAGCACTTCGTGACGCGATGTTTGCTGGTGACAATGAGGCAATCGGAGGCAAAGTCCTTATGAGCCTTGACTCAGGTATCAACACCCTGGTTACCCGTGTCGCAAAATCAGGAAGCGAATATGAGCGTCTTCAGAATGATTTGACCAGGAACGGGGCTGTGGCTCTCAATGTCACCGGGCAGATTTCGAGAGAAGGAGATTTGGATTTGACGAAGGCCATCACCGACGAAAAAATGCTTGAGTACACCCAGAACGCAACGCTCTCAACAGCCGGAAAAATGTATTCATCAACCCTGCTGAACTATATGCGCTAAAAATTAATGGAGAAAAATCATGGAAGTTAAGACTAAGACAATGGGAACCCTTTCGGTCGATGAGAAGAATATCATTGAATTTCCGAACGGAGTCCTTGGATTTGAAGATTTTCACCGCTATGCTCTGATTGAATCGGAGTACAAGCCCTTTTACTGGATGCAGTCTCTCGATGAGGCTGGACTTGCTTTCCTTATCGTAGACCCATTCATCATCGCCGAAAAATATGAGCTTGATGTCGATGACAAGACTCTCTCTGAGATTGATGTTGAATCGGCCGCAGATGTGATTGTCTGGGCAATCGTGACTGTTCCTGCAGACGGTGGTCCTGTGACCGCAAACCTTCAGGGACCTGTCGTCGTCAATAAAAAGAATAACCTTGCCCTCCAGGTGATTCTCGCTGACACAAAATGGACGACAAAATACAACATCATCAAGGCCCTTAAAGCTAAGGGGGCAAAATAATGTTGATTTTATCACGAAAAGTTGATGAAAAAATAAAGATCGGGAATGATATTTCGATTCAGATTATCGGAATTTCAGGCGACCAGGTAAAAATCGGTGTGGACGCCCCAAAAACTGTGAAGGTCTTCCGTCAGGAAGTCTACGATGACATACAGAGACAGAACCGTGAGGCAGCTCTCGGAAGCACAGCCCTGGATGCGCTGGCGAATTTACTTTCCTGATGCAAGCTTGATTTCTGCCTCGGATTTTCTGAGGTAGACAGGGCCGTCGTAATCTGCGAGCGGCTCTTTTTTTTGCTCAATCATGCTTTCTGCGATTTCAAAGAGAGAATCTGCCGGACAAGGTTGGGAAGCATAGACCACGAGATTTAATGAAGAATCGATTTTTTTAAGCTCCTCCGCGAAAATCTTTGCGTCAGGCCCGCAAAGAAGAATCTTTTTGCCCTTGTCGAGTTTTGCGGCTACATTCTCTGCACTTGTGTCCTCCGCCTCAGAGATGGTTTTGCCCTTCTCATAAACAGCGGCGAAGAACTGGTCTTTTTTTGCGTCGATTACGCTTACCACAAGCCCGTCAAAGTTCGAAAAGGGAAAGGCGTATGCGTCGAGACTGGGAACTCCGTAAACAGGAACATTGTGGGCAAGCTCGATTGCCTTGAGCGCCGAGAATGCGAGCCTGAGCCCTGTGAATGTTCCCGGCCCTGATGTAAGGGCAGTGTATTCCAGCTCAGAAGACTTCAGATCGACCTGAGCGAGAATATAATCAATGGACGGAAGAAGCTTCTGAGACTGCTTCTGCCCCAGATCAAGAGAAATGCTTGCTTTAAAATCATCATTTTTTGCGGCTATGTGCATGCAGCTTGCCGCGGCGTCAATTACGAGTGCTTTCATTTTATTCCTGAGTTAGTTATTTAGTTTATCTCACCGTAAGGCCAGTTTTCAAGAGTGATGTTTCGCTCCGTGGTGCCTTCGATTGGTTCCAGTTTGAGAATTATAGTCTTTTTTGGAAGTTCGTCCATCACTTTTTCGCTCCATTCGATTAAAGTGATGCCGTTCCCGTACATCAAATCTTCGACTCCAAGGTTTATGAAATCCTCGCCGCCCTCAAGACGGTAGACATCCATGTGATAGAGGGGCATTTTACCCTCGTACTCGGAGATAAGGCAGAAAGTAGGGCTTGTGATTTCATCTTTTATGCCCAATGAAGCTGCAATTCCTTTGGTGATTGTGGTTTTTCCGGCCGCAAGAGTACCCTGCATGGCAATAATATCACCTTTTTTGAGAAGAGATCCGATTTTTTTGCCAAGTTCGATTGTTTCCTCTGCGGAAGATGTGTGAAAAGTCATGGACACGGGAGCTTACCTTCGTCGTCAGCTTTGAGAATATATGTTTTGAGGGCTGATTTTACCGGAATGAGCGGATAGTCGATGTCCTCGCCGGGGGCTATATCTACATAGAGCATTTTATCGCCCAGCGGTCCTGTTTCAATCGTGAACTCAATTTTAATGTCGATAGTTTTAGAAAGCATCTGCAGCTTTGCTACGGCTTCATAGTTGCGACGATAGTAAATGTAGCTCGGATCTGGAACGATTTGATTTAATTCTAAAACCTGCATAACTTAAATTAACCTATAAAACGCTATCCGTCAAGTAAATTTTAGTCATCAAACTTGCTGACCATTGCCTGAATTCTGTTGACGACCTTCATATCGATTCTAAGGAACCGGATGTGAAGAATGTATATACCATCGCTGCGTTTTGTTGTGCGTACGATAGTTCCTACTGCATGGTCGTTCTGTTTTTTGTTCAGAGGACCGGCTATGTAAATGTTCTGATCGGCCTTGATTGGCAATTTCGCAATCAAACGGCAACCACCTGTCGATATGTCCTCAAGAATGCCTTCGTGGGCCTTGTCGGAAGGGACATATCGGACTTTTTCTTTTTTTCCTTCGTTTTCGACGACAACCTTGACCGAACGGAATTCACACTGAACATTAATCTCAGCTCGTTCCTGCTCTCGTTTCTGGAGAGGGGAGATTTTGTCTGAATGTACGATTACCATCTGGTTTTCACCATTCTTGCCTTTTTGGTAACGGACTACACGGGTCTCAAGATTGTATGGCGTTCCGTCCTCCAGCTCGAAGATAACGGAGACTTTCTCAAGCGGTTTTGGAAACTCCTCGTTCTTTATGCTGCCGGGAAGCTCAAGGACGATGGCCTCGCTATTATTATCGACCATTGTGAGCTTATGATGAAATCCTTTTGCGACGGTGAGCGTAAAAACCGTTTTAGAGGCGATGTTTTTAGAATTCTTGATTTTCTCCTGCTGTCTGAAAACCTTGAAGACCTTTTTCTGAAGCTGAAAGAGATGCGACTTTCCGATTTCGTCTTCGTTTTTGTCGAATGTGATGAACTGTGACCTGAAAAGGTCGTGCATGGTGGCGTAGTCATTCACAATGTACTTGATGTTGGGAGTCCTGTTGTTTTTGCAGATGTTGGAGAGAATGTCCTTTTCCTCTTTTGCGAGGGAGCACCTGACTGCTATTTCGTTTATGTCCTTTTGAGATGTGGGGCGGTTCTTCTTTTTCTCAAGGTAGTCAGGCGAATTCAGGTAGTTCGTGATTAGGCGCGAGATAATGTAAACGATTGCAAGCACGACTATAATCGCCGCAAGAATGAGAATTACTGAAAATACATTCACTTCAAGCCGGGCCTGAAGCGGGGATCCGGATGTGCCGCCCATTAAAGTTCCTCGATTGTCTTTGCGATTGAAAGGAGACGGGGGCTGATTTCGTACTCAGCCAGATCTCCCATGAGAACCGTATCCTTAGAGGCTATAGCCTGTTCAAAATCATTTAGAATCTGAGAGAAGTCCTGGAAGAATTCGTTCACATTCTTTCCATCGATGCTGAGTTTTTTGTAAATATCGGCGAAGAGGGCAGACAGGGTCGCAGTATGGCAGAATTTTTCGATGAAATCCGCCAGTTTTGAAATGAGAATTGTTGCCTCTTTATCTTTTCCGGCCTGAAGCTTTACCGGAAGCTCCTGAAGCAGGTTTGATAGCTCCCTGCATTCTTCTTTCTGGTTTTGGAATGAAGAGAGAATTTCGTCCTGGGTGACAATGACAAGCTCAAGCTTTGTGTCGTCTTTCAGCGGCTCAGTGAAAATGTTGTCGAATTCCTCTGCACCAATGTTCTTTCCGTTGAGAGTTATGTTTATCGTAGTGGCGTTGTTTTTCTCGCATTCTGCCTCAAAGGACTTGAGCACATCGCCTACTGTTTTTTCGTCTTCGAGAACAATATCAAGTTTCTCATTGTTGACATAGAATTCCATAAAAATAATCCTTGGCTTAGCCTTATTGTATTATACTACTGTTTTCCATTATTTGCAAAATTACTTACAGTAGTTGATTGGGCATTAAGATTGTTGAGCGTTCCTTCCATTTGGCTATATTTATTTCTGAGTTGTGATTCTTTCGAAGCTAGCTGACTTTCGAGTTTGCGGATATTTGCCTCAGATGCTTTTATTTTTGTGTTGATTCCGCTGTTTTTACTTGCTATGATGCCACCACTCTGAACCCAACTTGTTAACTGTTTGTCGATTGCATAACCGATACCTGAATCTACGACTAAATCTCCGTCCGAATCGTAACCGAAAAGATTTTTAATTTCGTCCATGTGTTCGTCGAGTGCGCTGTCGAGTTTTTTCTCATCGATTTCCAGATATCCGCGCATTTGGCTTGCCACATATCCGCCTGTGCTTCCAGATGCTCTGCTGGAAATTCCTATCTGACTTAACATTGTAAGCGTGGCATCGTCTGCCCATCGGTAATTTGCCGTAACGATAGCACGAAGCGAAGATTTTCCGTTTGTGAGAGAAAAGTCATTTTGGAACATGCCTAATTTAGCTTCTGCCTCTTCTTTTTCGGAATCGGAAAGGTAGTCAAGCTCTGATATGATTTCAGGCTTGTTTTCACTTAAAATCGTCATTTCAGCCAAAACCTGATTGTATCGGCCGACAAATTCAATCAGGGCATCTTTCGCACTTTCTTTGTCACTTGTAATGTCAATTGTTGCCGTTCTTTCTGTTGCCTGATGCACATTGAGGGTGACATTAGGAACGACATCATCTATTTTGTTTGTGGGGCGGGTTATTGTAATTCCCTCGTATTTTAATACTGCATCTCCCGCCTCTGAAATTGGATTGACAGGTGAGTATCCAAGATTCTTTTTTTCATCGTATGCTGAGAATTGTGATATTGCGATTTGTGTTCCTGTGTTTCGATTCCTGATGACTATACTTTCGATATCGGGATAGTCTTTGAGTGAAAGAGAAACCGTTTTTTCGCCGGTCTCTTCGTCAACTTTTAAAAGTGCCGTGTCGATTTTAACTTCACTGCCATTTTTATTGTGAACATAAAAATCATCATGTTCTGTAACAGGAACAAGCGGTTCGATTTCTACTGGCGGAAGATTTGTTTCTATTTGTTCATTTTGAACGGTGATTGTTTCGAATGTCGCGACTCCAGCTTCTGGAAGTTCTGGTCTGGTCGTGCGTTTTATGTTCAGTTCCTCGGTTAAATCTTCTACTTGTTCCGTAGAATAACTGAATTCAAAAATTTCAGAATTTACGGAAAGATATTCTTCTGGAATAGCGAGGGTGAGACCGCTCCGGGGAGGAACTAATAGCTTTCCAGTCTCCTCATCAAAAGAAATGAAGTTTTTGGAGAGTGCTGGAAGACCATCCTGCTCAACATCTGGTATTTTTGAATCGACAAGAGTTTTCTCATCAATTGGATTTTCATATTCTGAAAGATTTGTGCCGAAGATACTGGTTTCTTTTTTGCTTTTTTCAACGATTTTATTGTCTAGTGCGAATGTGAGTGCATCATCTTTTAAAACTAGTCTGTTTTCTTCGCCTGTTTTTAGTGATTCTATAAGTAAGGATGACTTTCCGTTGCTTACTCCAACGAGAGAGGCTTTCAGTGTAT